>JAAYCL010000038.1 GCA_012729785.1 Chlamydiota bacterium
CGTTTCATGCCAGCACCTCCATCGGTTTACGTGTGTGCGGCGCGCTCCCTACCGCACCGTGAACGGGCTCCGCGCCAGGAGGAACGCGTCCTCCGGCTTCGTGATCGGCTGCGACGGGTCGAAGAACCCCGCCATCACCTCGTAGCTCCCCGGAATCCCCGCCGGCACCTCCAGGTCCATCAGCGGATACGTCATCGGGTCCAGCCGCGGCACGTTCGACGCCACCGGCACGATCTCCGGCCCCAGCGTCAGGCAGTTCAGCATCGACTTGTCCGGCAGCACCACCACCGCGTACGCCGTGAACAACCGTTCCACCGACCGGTTCAATCTGAACTCCGCCTTGAACCGCTGCCCCGCGGAGAACTCCGTCCCGTTCAGCACCACCTCCGCCTGCGGCACCGGAGTCGCCGTCGGCGTCCGCGTCGGCGTACGCGTCGGCGTCGGCGTCGCCGTCGGGACGACCGGCGCCTCCGTGGGCGTGGGCGTCGGCGCCTGGCCGATACAGTAGAAGTTGTTGTCCATCGAACCGACGTACACAAGGCCGTCGCTTCCGATGATCGGCGAGGATTCCACCCCAGCGCCGGTCAGGAACGTCCACAGCAGGGCCCCGCCGGAGTCGACGGCGTATATCGAGTTGTCGGACGAGCCGATGTACACATTGCCGCTGCTCCCGATCGCGGGCGACGTGATCCTCAACGTCCCGCCGGTCTGATAACTCCACTTCAATGTCCCCGCGATGATTTTCAACGCATACAGCCGATTATCGTCGGAGCCGATGCATACGTCGCCGCCCGTCGTCAGCGCGGGGGAGGAGTAGATCGCCTTTCCCGTCCGATAGCTCCACGCGAGGCTTCCGTCGGAATCGACTGCGTAGAGGACATTGACGAGGGTTCCCACGAAAACCCTTCCGTTAACGGTGACGGCGGGAGAGCTTTGCGCGATGACGCCAGTATCATAGGACCACGTCAGCGTTCCGTCGCTCGAGAGTGCGTAGATCCTGCTGTCGGCGGATCCGAAATACACGGCGTCGGCGGTGTCGATGGCGGGGGACCCGTAAATGTCATTGCCGCTCTGATACGACCAGGTGAGCACCCCCGAGGAGGTCATCTGGTAAAGCCGGTTATCCATCGAACCGATGCAGATGCGCCCGTCGCTTCCCATCGTGGGCGCGCCGACCAGTTCTTCACCTGTCTCATAACTCCAGGAAAGCACGTGGGCGGAATCGAAGGCGTAGAGACAATTGTCGGCGGCGCCGAATCGTATGCCGTTGTTCTCATCCACCGCAGGCGAGGCCGTGTTGTTGAGCAAATCGACGTTATACGTCCATTGCAGAGCCCCCGTGTGCGTGAAGGAGAAGACGCAGTCGTCGGTCCCGATGTATACGCTGTTGTTGGTGCCGACGGCGGCAGAAGCAGTGATGACACCGGTCGTGTAGCTCCACTTGAGCAGGCATGCCGACGGTCCCTCGCACGTGCTCCTGCCGGTGTGCCGCGCGTCGTGCCGGAACATCGGCCATGGGGAGGAGGAGGGTTGCGCGAGCGAGGACCCGGCGGCGAGCGCAATGATGACCGACAAGACGAGCACGCGTTTCATGCCAGCACCTCCATCGGTTTACGTGTGTGCGGCGCGCTCCCTACCGCACCGTGAACGGGCTCCGCGCCAGGAGGAACGCGTCCTCCGGCTTCGTGATCGGCTGCGACGGATCGAAGAACCCCGCCATCACCTCGTAGCTCCCCGGAATCCCCGCCGGCACCTCCAGGTCCATCAGCGGGTACGCCATCGGGTCCAGCCGCGGCACGTTCGACGCCACCGGCACGATCTCCGGCCCCAGCGTCAGGCAGTTCAACATCGACTTTTCCGGCAGCACCACCACCGCGTACGCCGTGAACAACCGCTCCACCGACCGGTTCAATCTGAACGCCGCCGTGAACCGCTGCCCCGCCGTGAACTCCGTCCCGTTCAGCACCACCTCCGCCTGCGGCACCGGCGTCGCCGTCGGCGTCCGCGTCGGCGTACGCGTCGGCGTCGATGCCGCCGATACACTGCGCGAAATAGCTCCGCGTTTCCCGCCGTGATCCGGTCTTCATCGTGCCGGCCGCCCTTTCATAGAACGCTGTCCGTTGCCATCTCAAAGAGCACGCGTCTCCCGCCCCTTGCGAAAAGACGACGCACTGAAGCGACAACGGGAGGGAGACAAGGGGGTGTAACATATCGGAATGATCTGATAGGCCGCGGGTGAACCAGCGCGGCGTGAGGACGGCGGCTGCGCAACTCCAACCCGCTTCATATCCCGATCGCGAAACGTCTTCATCCGGCAGGTATCGGAGCAACGCTCGGGTGGCTCAATGCGCGACGAACGAGAATTGATGGCAATGGCGGCATCGATCTGTGATGCGACTCGGTGACAATGTGAATCGTCAGACTCATAGTTCTTAGAAGCCCTTTGGGGCATTACACCATCAGTCGTTTTTCAAGCTATCACCACGCTTCAGAAAATACAATCACCCGCAAGGGGGGATTTTTAGAGGGGCAATATCATTGGCCGGCATACACCCTCCGCCGATGTGTACTGATATTCACGGGCTTGGATGCATCTTCATCGCCACACATAACGCGATCCCGGAATCAAGACGATTATGCTATTACGGATTGCATCTCGGGCGCATGTCCCGCCGGTAAATGCATGATAAGATAGTTACACTTGTCGTTCTGCGCGATTCGAGAGTTTTCGCTGAATATGACGCATGGAGGAAGTGAGTTTCAAGCGATCGTCCCCCGCCAGACCCTATTCTTGAAGGTCCTCTCGTGCGCCCATACCGCAGTTCACCGACCTTGTCCGCCCCGTCTGATGGATGGAGAACGGTCGATCGAGAAGAGGTGACGGGGCGGTTCGATCCGGCATCCCGGCGCTACCGACGGCAATGCGGGGCGACCCGGCGATGGCGGAGGGGCGCCGAAGGGACTTCACAAGGGCATGTGCCCGCGGGACGGCGGACGAGAAGCGCCGGTTTGCCCGCGTATTCGTCAGGAGGATCGTGGCAACTCCGGCCGCCGGGGAGATTCAGATGCACCCGTTCGGCGATCCGACGGTGCTGGAGAGGAACGGAACGCCTGCAGGCGTTCTGACAGGCGTTTCGATCGACCTGGCAGCGGGGGCGGGGTAGCCGATTCGCACAGGGTGCCCATTCTCACGGCCTGCCGGCGCTATGCCGTGGAGGGACAGGAAGCTGGGGATATGCAGCTGCTCGACGCGGCGGTCTGAGGCACGCCGCCCCGCACGGGACTGGAAGCGGCGTCACTATCGTCGCAGTGTCACACCTCGACACGAGGGGACAGCACCGCCCCCTGTCCCCTCACCCATCACGGGGGACTAGTCGGAACGCAATCCCCTCCCGCCGCGCCGCTCCCGCGGCGAGGCGGCCGTTCACGGCGACAGCGTCGTCCTATTGGAGTTCTCTACCGGCAGGTCGGCACGCACCCATCCCGACCCGTCGCTGTAGAGGAACGCGGTGGCGAAGACCCAGTTCCCCCTGAAGTACGGGTCCGTCGGCGTGACGAACGCGAGCGTCCCGGACAGATCCACCGGCGGGAACGCCACCGCGCGCCACGTCGGGCCCTTCACCGACCCCTCGTACCGGTACGCGCCCGCCATCCCGTTCTCGAAGATGAACAGCTCTCCGCCCGCGAGCGCATCGTCGATGGAGGACGGGCCGTCGATTACGCGCGGGTTCCTTATGGCGGCCAGGTAGACGTCGACGGGCCGGGAGCGGTAGTTCCATCTCGTGAAGTCGCACGCCCAGCCGAGCGAGAGCGTCGCGCCGGGCTTGACGCCCGCGGGCGACAGGCGGAGCATGACGTAGTTCGACCGCGGCGTCGGCGTCCGCGTGGGCGTCCGGGTCGGCGTGCGCGTGGGTGTCCGGGTCACCGTGGGCGTCGGGGTGCGCGTGGGCGTGGACGTGGCGGTCCAATCGGGCGTGGGAGTCGGAGTCGGCGTATCCAGCGGGAGGGCAAACGGGTCGGTCGTGTCGTACGACCCGGGCGTTCCCGACGGGGTCGGCTGCGGCTGCACGCGGAAGTAGACGACGGGCGCCCCCCCGGGCAGGTCCGTCGCGGAGTCCCACACGTAGCTGTGCGGCGCACCACCGATGCCCGCGGAGAGGTCCGTCTCCCCGTCCCCCCCCGCTCCCATTGTGGCCGGGACGAAGGTGCTCCCGTCCGTGCTGTAGGTGAAGAGAGCCGAGGACGCGGTCGCCGGCTCCCAGTGGAAGAGCCGGTAGTCGATGAGGATGTTCCTGTCCGGCGAACTCTCGGGCGTATCCACCTCCGCCGACATATTCCCCTTCCGCACCGCCGCGCCGAGCGTGTAGAGCTTCGACAATCCCTCCATGCCCGAGCGAAGGAAGAAGTAGCTCTCGCCGAGGCGCACGGCGTCGAGGCCGTAGTTGCGCTCCGAATTCCAGTAGGACCCGCCCGAATGGATTTCGCCGATGCCGTTGATCGGCTCCTCGCGCATCGTCCAGTCGACACCGTTCGTCGAGTAGTAGGAGTATATCTGCGTATAACTGTTCTCGACCCACAGCATATACCCCTGCAATTCCCCGTCCCGGTAAACCTCCTCCAGCGCGCTTACGTGCAGGCTGGAAGAAGGTGTTGATCCCCCGGCGAACGTGATGATGTCGCGCACCTCGGCGGTGGGGACAGGCGCCGGCTGGCCGTCCCAGTGGCTTTGACGCTGCTGATCCCACGCGTACAGCTTCCAGTCGAGGCCGTTGTGCGAGATGTACATCTCGAAGTAACCCGGGTTCCCCGATGAGGTGCTATTCGAGTTCAAGTAGCATATGTACCGGTTGTTCATCGGGTTGTCGGTGTCGAGCGTGGGCGAACCCTCGGGGCGATAGAGGACATCGGGCTTCGTCATAAACTTGGTGGTCAGAGGGAGGTCGGAAACCTTGTAGTACGGCGGGCAATAGACCCCGTCGAAGGTCTCGGTCCCGGTCCAGGTGACGCCGTCGGGCGACTCGGCGTATCGGAAATAGGCGTGGTTCGAGTACCGGTTGTACCACATCTTGAACCTGATATCCGTGTCGCCGTTCATCGTGTCGCCGGCGGGGAAGCAGTTCGGATCGCAGGCGACGGCGTGGTGGCCAACGCCCCATTCCGGAGCGAGGCTCGCGAGCGGCGTGGGCGTGCCCCACGTCCGGCCGTCGGCGGAATGGGATATCCAATACGTTGCAGGAGTAGGGGTGGGAGCAGAAGGATTAGGGTTGGTGTACTCGTGTATGCTCACGAACTGCGTCCCGTCCCACGCCGTCCGGCTCTCGTAGTGCCGTTCGCCGCTGACGCCGATCGCGGGGGGCACCTCAGGACTCCAGTCGGTGTAGGTGAAATCCGTCCATAACGGCTGGGCCGGCAAACGAGCGGGCGCCGCGGCGGAGCCGAGCGCGAGCGCCGCAAAAAGATATGTCACCGCTGAATATGTCTTCATCCGAGCCCCCTTTTTCTGACGCCGCCCGCATTCCCATTCCGGCGGGCGCCCGCGGATCCGACAGCCGCGATATCCCGGCGCCTGCATCGGTCCGCCGAAGCCGCAGGGGTGATCACCGCCAACCCCACGAGGCCCACCCGTGGTCGCCGTACGCGCCGCCGGTATCCACATGGGGGAACCACGGCGGCGCCGGGTACTCGGGCGGCTGATAGTTCAGGCGGATCGGCGCGCCCGCTGTCACATCGAAAGCGCCGGAGGTTCCGTACGAGCCGTCTTCGGAGTCGGGAACCGGCTGTACCCGGAAAGTCACGCCCGTCGCCCCCGCGGGGAGGTCCGCCGCGGCGTTCCACGCGTAGACGTGCGCCGCGCCGCCGATGCCCGCGGAGAGGTCGGTGTCCCCGTCGCCCCCTGCGCCCATCGTGGCGGCTTGGTAGACGATCCCATCAGTGCTGTAGGTGAACAACGCCGACGGCGCGACCTCCTCCGTCCAGTTGAAGAGGCGGTACGACACGAGGACGGTCCCGGACGCAGGGCTCTCGGGCGTCTCCACCTCGGCCGACATCCTTCCCTTCCGGACCGCCGCCCCGAGCGTGTAGATATCGTAGGCCGTGCTCCTCCCCGAGCGAAGGAAGAAGTAGCTCTCGCCGAGGCGCACGGCGTCGAGGCCGTAGTTGCGCTCCGAATTCCAGTAGTCGTAGTACCCGTCCGAATGGATTCCGCCGATGCCGTTGATCGGCTCCTCGCGCTTCGTCCAGTCGACGCCGTCCGTGGAGTAGTAGGAGTATATCTGCGTATAACCGTTCTCGACCCACAGCATGTACCCCTGCAATTCCCCGTCTTGGTAAACCTCCTCTAGCGCGCTCACGTGCAGGCTGGAAGAAGGTGTTGATCCCCCGGCGAACGTGATGATGTCGCGCACCTCGGCGGTGGGGACCGGCGTCGGCTGGCCGTCCCAGCGGTCCTGGCTCTGCTGGTCCCATGCGTACAGCGTCCACTCGAGACCGTTGTGCGAGATGTACATCTCGAAGAAACCCGGGTTCCCCGAGACGGTGTTCGAGTTCAGAAAACATATGTACCGATTGTTCATCGGGTTGTCGGTGTCGAGCGTGAGCGAACCCTCGGGGCGGTAGAGGACGTCGGGTTTCGTCATGAATTTGGTGGTTATGGGGAGGTCGGAAACCTTGCAGTACGGCGGGCAATAGACCCCGTCGAAGGTCCCGGTCCCGCTCCAGGCGATGCCGTCGGGCGATTCGGCATATCGGAAATAGGCGTGGTTTGAGTAACGGTTGTACCACATCTTGAATTTGATATCCGTGTCGCCGTTCATCGTGTCGCCAGCGGGGAAGCAGTTCGGATCGCAGGCGACGGCGTGGTGGCCGACGGTCCATTCGGCCATAGCCGGGAGCGGCGTGGGGGTGCCCCACGTCTGGCCGTCGGCGGAGTAGGCTATCCAATAGGAGCCTTTGGCCCCCGACGGTTCGGTGTACTCGTGTATGCTCACGAACTGCGTCCCGTCCCACGCCGTCCGGCTCTCGTAGTGCCGTTCGTCGATGACGCCGATGGCGGGGGCGACGCCGGGGTTCCAGTCGGTGTAGGTGAAATCCGTCCACAACGGCTGGGCCGGCAGAAGGGCCGGCGCGGCGGCAAAGGCGAGCGCGAGCATTAGGAACAGCAGCGCGGGTAAGAGGGCTTTGTGCATCTCTCCGCCTCGTAGTAGCGCGCACCAGCGAAATTAGTATATGGATTCCATATTCTTTTGTCAATTACAACTACCTTACATATTACAGCTACCTTACAGACTGTCAACATACAGACTACAACACGCAGGGACTACACCCTGCTTGAATCGAGCGCCCCACAGGCCTATACTTGTTGCGTTGGCATGTGTGCGCCGGAGGTGTCTCATGCGACAGACGCGGTTCATCCCCGCCGTCTTCCTCGTCGCGGCTGCACTGCTCCTGTCCGCCGCCCAAACGCCGGGGCAGGAGTGCCAGACCTGGGAGTTCGACGACCCGGCGGGGTTCACGGGGAACCACGTCCTCATCGGGGACGGGGCCGCGTCCCTGCAGAAAAGCCGAGAGATCGGGGAGGAGTGGGAGGATGTATCTCTTCCCTACGGCGCAGACATCTCCCAGGTGCGCGATCTCGAGGTGCTCGCCGACGGGTGCCTCTACGCCTCCTCCTCCAGGCCCATCGCGGGCGGCCCCGAGTGCGGGGTCATCTGCAAGTCCTGCGACGGCGGCCTCACCTGGAGCTGTGCGGACCTCGAGGTGCCGGGCGTCCGGCGCTGCATGAGAATCGGCCGATTCTGGCAGGCCGCGGACGGCACCATCTACGCGGGGGGGTACGACTACTCGTTCACGACCGACAACTCGGGCGTCTGGAAGAGCGTCGACGACGGGGCGACGTGGACGCTCGTTCACGCCCTCCCCGGGACCGGATGCACGAGCGTCGTCGAGGCCGCCGACGGGGCACTCCTCGCCTCCACGCAGGGCGGCGGCACCGTGTGGCGCTGCGCCGAGCCGGTCGGCGCCCCCGGAACGTGGACCGCCGTCTTCGAAACCCCATCCATCCCGTGGGGCGGCGCGCCCGCCACGTACCCCCCCTACCCTCCCCCCGTGCTGCCCGCCTGCGACTATCTCTGGGACAACTACGGCGAGGGCTGCGGAGGAAATCCGTACACCTCCTATCCCAATCCGTACAGGCCGGACAGGACGCAGTCCCTGTTCCGGGCGGACGACGGGACGCTGTTTGTGTCGATTAACAGCGGCGCCCCGAGCATCTGGTCCGGCGGCGTCGCCGTGCGGAACTTCGCCCACATCTACCTCTCCTCGGACAACGGCCTCACCTGGCAGGACAGCGGCCCGTGGGACCCTCCGCCCGTGACCGAGCCCTACTACTGGGGCTACTGGGACGGGGCCGCGTGGGTCCAGCACCACCACCTCAACGGCTCGTTTGCCGCGGACCCGGTGCCCACGATGCAGTCGTTCCCGACCTGGGTGGACCACATCTGGCAGGACCGCGGCGGCACGATCTACGCCGCCTCATCGAGCGGCGACCCGTACCGCTCCTGGATCATCGACCCGCGCCCGGACGGCATCGTCTTCGCGTACAACCCGGTCGATAAGGTGTGGGAGGCGCTGGGGAACCTGCCGGGCCTCGGGGTCCCCCCGGGCACCGACACCTACAGCCAGAACAACGTGCTCTACTGCCACGAGATCGACGAGGACGCCGTCACCGGGCACCTCTACGCCGCCACGAGCAGCCAGGCCCTCGTCGTCCGCTCGGAAGACGGCGGCACGACGTGGGACTGGGCGATGTCGCCGCGGCCGCTGTTCGGCAAAGACGCCGCCGGCGACTTCTACTGCATCGAGGTCGCGTGCAACTCCTGCCTCTACCTCGGCTACCGTCGCTTCGGCGAGGTCTACGCGTCGCGCTCCGCCTACCACGACGACGGGTACGTACAGAATGCGGCCGGCTACGTGTACGGCGGGCCGCTCGCGCAGTTCGTGGAGACCGCCGCGGACGACAGCCACGGCACGGTCACCTACTGGCTCTCCGCCGACGGCTCGACCTGGCGCTGGTGGGACGGGAGCGGATGGGCTGCCACGACGGACCCCGCCGAGAGCAACACGGCCTCGACGGTGAACGCGCATATCGGGTCGTTCCCCTCCCCCGGGACGCTCTTCTTCCGCGCGTTCCTGCATCCGGCGACGGTGCACGGCTGCCCCAAGTCGCCCCGGCTCGCGTCGCTCGAGGTGTGCGCGGGGACGCCCACGCCGACCGT
Organism: Chlamydiota bacterium; assembly: GCA_012729785.1. Classification (NCBI taxonomy): domain Bacteria; kingdom Pseudomonadati; phylum Chlamydiota; species Chlamydiota bacterium. The sequence continues at coordinate 9,273 of JAAYCL010000038.1, forward strand.
CACGCCCACCGGCACGCCGACGCCGACGCAAACCCCGGCGCCGTGCAACACGCCGCTGGAGATCGGCGACATCACTGACCTGCACATCGCTTCGACGCGTTCGAGCATCGACGGGGGATGGTTTTTCTACTTCGGCCTGGCGGACGACGTCTACTATAACCCGCTCGGGTACGTGGGCGACAACAGCAACATCTTCACGGACGGGGCCGCCTACACGCCCCAACCCGCCGGGGTGTGGGTGGGCCGCGACTCCGAGGACATCGCCATCCAGGCGGGCGACTATGTCACGGTGACCTATGACGGCGGATTGACGAAAAGGATCTACTTCCCGGCGATATACGGCGCGGACGTAACCCTCTACATCGCCCACGACGGTTCGACGTACTGGGACCTGGGACTGTGCGACCTGGCGCAAGGGGTTCCGACCCCCACCCCGACCGGCACGCCCACGGAGACGCCGACGCGGACCCCGACGCCGTGTAACACGCCGCTGGAGATCGGCGACATCACGGCGTTGCGGATCGCCGCGACGCGCGCGCAGGTCAGCTCGGGGTGGAGCTTCTACTTCGGCCTGGCGGACGACGTCTACGGGAAGCCGCTCGGGTACGTGTACGACAACAGCAACATCTTCACGGACAAGGCCTCCTACGCGCCGCAGCCAGCGGGGGTGCTGGTGGGGCTGGACCAGGAGGGGATCGCCGTCCAGGCGGGCGACTACGTCACGGTAACGTACGACGGGGGCCAAACGAAGCGGGTCTACTTCCCGGCGATACACGGCGATACCGTGGGCCTCTACATCGCCCACGACGGTTCGACGTACTGGGACCGGGGGCTGTGCGACCTGGCCCAGGCAGCCCCCACCTCCACGCCCACGCCGACCCCGGAGGTCTGCTCGTGCAGGGAGGTCGCGCTCGAGGTGAGCCCCGAGACGCTGTCCCCCGGGGATTCGTTCGTCGTGTCGGTCTGTATCCCGGTGATCCCTCCCCCTCCCGTCGACATCTACTGCGTCATCCTCGGCCCCGGCGGGAGGTTTTGGTCGCTGACGCCCAACGGGGAACTGGTGGACGGCATCCGCCCGGCCGCCCGGGGGTACGCGAACGCGGACTGCTTCTGCAATCAGTTCCGGCACACCGCCTGCACCGGCCTCACCCCGGGGACCTACTCGATGTGCCTCGGCCTGATGCCCGCGGGCGCGCCGCCGGACACGCGGAAAGCCCTGGATCTCGACTGGGCGTACGTCACCGTGCGCTGACCGCAGGCGGTGCGCGCATTCGTTCCCGCGCAGGGGGTTCAGCGGCGGTTCTCCCCCCGCCCCGCCGTCCGGCGCCGCGTCGGCGCGCTATCCGTCACGATGCGGCCCCCCCTCCCCCGCGCGGCGCGAGGACAGGGACGTTTAACGCCGCATTCGATTGCGCGCGAAAAAGTTAGATACAACGTCTACGGCATGAGGGTGAAGCCGCCGGACACGATCACCGGTTTCGACGGGACGATCCAGTCGTAGGTGCGCGTGTTCAGGAACGCCGCCGCGAAGCACCACTCCAGCGTGTCGCCTATCTCTGGCACCGTGAAGACGAGCGAGCCGAGGACGATATCCCCGTTGATCCCCACCGGGAACTCCACGTTCTCGAATGTCTTGGGGGGCGGCACCCCCTCCTCGTAGCGCACCGGCTTGAACGTGTCGTCGAAGATGTAGAGCCAGCCGGTGCTCGAGGCGATCTCCTCGACCGTCACCGCGCACGAGGTCGAACCGCCCGCCGGCGGGGTGGAAGCCGGGACGCACGGGGGGTTCGCCCGCGCGGCGACGTAGATATCCACGGGGACGCCGCGGTAGCCGTACTCGTCGAGGAACACCTCCCACAGGAGGGCGACCTTGTCGCCGGGGCGGTAGATGGTCTTCCCCTGGTTGGGGAGCACCTCGAGCTCGACGTAGTTGACGAATGGCGTCGAGGTGGGGGTCGGCGTCGGGGTGGGCGTCAAGGCGGAGTTGACGGCGTAGACGTTGTTGTCGCCGGAGCCGAAATGCGCCCTGCCGTCGGAGGAGAGGCCCGGGGACGACTCGATCGCGCCGGCCGCGACATAACTCCAGAGAAGGGCGCCGGTGGAATCGAGGATGTAGAAGCTGCCGTCCCCCGATCCGAGGTACACCCTCCCGAGCGCGTCGAGGGCGGGTGAGGAGAGGATCTCGCCGGCCGTCTCGAACGACCCCCTGAGGGTGCCGTCGGAATCGAGGAGATAGACGGTCTTGAACGCGGCGAAGCAGACGCCCCCGCCGGAGCCGATCGCGGGGGAGGTGCGCACATTCCCCAGGGTGCGGAACGACCAGCCGAAGGCGCCGTCGGAACGCAGCCGATAGAGGTAAAGGTCGTCCGAGCCGACGAACACGCTCCCGTCGGTGCCGAGCGCCGGCGACGAATTGACGGCGCCGCCGGTTGCGTAGCTCCACAGGAGCGTCCCGTTCGAGTTCAGGAGGTACACGCGATTGTCCCGGGAACCGAACGCGATCCGCCCGGCGCCGCCGACTGCGGGAGAGGAATGGATCCCGCTCCCGGTCGCGTACGTCCAGCGGAGGGAGCCGCCGGAATCGAGCGCATACAGCCGGGCATCGTACGAGCCGAAATACAGGGCCCCGTCTGTCCCGAGGGCGGGCGAGGAATGCACACGGTCCCCCGTCAGATAGGACCATTGCGCCGCGCCCGCCGCACGGTCGACGGCGTACAGGGCGTTGTCCCACGAACCGATGTACACCGTGCCGGTGCCCGTGATCGCCGGGGAGGAGGATAGTTCCCCGCCCGTCGCGAAACTCCACTGCAGCGAGCCCCTGGAGCCGACCGCGTAGAGATTCGCGTCCTCCGAGCCGACGTAGACGGTCCCGTCGGAGCCCACCGCCGGGGACGAATCGACCGCCCCGCCGGTGGCGTAGGACCACTGGAACCGGGGGATCAGCGGCCCCTTGTACGGGCTCGTGCCGGTGTGGCGCGCGTCGCGGCGGAACATCGGCCACGGGAGCGGCGTCGGGGTTCTGGTCGGCGTGGGGGTGATAGTCGGGGTCGGCGTCTCGGTGGGCGTCTCCGTCGGCGTGGGAGTGTTAGTCGGGGTCGGCGTCTCGGTGGGCATGGGGGTCTCGGTCGGGGTCGGGGTTTCCATGGGCGTTTCGCTCTGCGCGCGCGCGGCGGGGCAGGCGCAGAGCAGCGCGGACGCGACGAGGGAGAAGAGGAGCGCTACGGATTTCATCCGAGACCTCCGGCACGAGGGGATTGTCCGACGCCGCGTTGTGCGATCACGGTCATGTCCCCGGATTCTTCTCGATGCAGGTGACGACCTGGCCGCCCTTGAAGATGTAGATGTCTCCGGTCGACTGGGATATGGCGATGGCGACAGCGCGCGTCGCGGCGGTGATGGCGGCCGCGCTGTAGTGCCGGGAGCCGAGCCCCTGCGGCAAGGCGGTGGGCACCATCTGCGCCGAGATGTACGCCCCGGCGGTCTCGATAACCCCGTTGGACCGGATGATGAACGCCCCGTCGAGCTGGGCGAGCTCCTTGATCGTCTCCTGCACGCCGGGGTTGAGTATCTGGCGGCTCTGCTCGGAGTGCCCCTTGAACGGGTTGATGATCATCTGCTCGACGTGCTTCATCACCTCGCGCGTGTCGCCGAGGACGAAGATCGTCCCCACCGCGTGCCCCTCGCGCCCCTCGTTCGCGATCTCGATGGCGATGCGCATCAGCTGGTCGAAGACCGTGTGATCCACCTCGTCGGTGAACTGGGCCATTTCGGGCGACGAGAGGAGGGAGAACTCCTGTTCCACGTCGATGACCGCGAGCACGTCGAGGGTGCCCCTCTCCGCCGTGCCCGACAGGAATACGATCTTGTCCCTGGGGTTGATGATCTTGCCGGAGATCGCCATGATGATGCTGACGGTGAACTGCCCGATGCGCGACAGGTTCGACGAGGGGAGCTGGATCGCGTTGCCGAACATCTCCCGGCCGCGCGCCACCAGTTCCGGGTACGCCGAGACGAGGACGACCTTGTGCGGATGCTCGGCCTTGCGCAGGGAGGCCAGGTTGACCCGGACGTCCCCGAAGACGAAGAGCGCCTTCGCGGACGTCTGCCGGGCGATCGAGAGGCCCGCCCTGATGATCGCCGAGGTGACCGGCGCGGGCTTGGCCTGCTTCTGCTCCTTCGGTTCGCGCTTCGCCATTGCAGCCTCCTTCGGATCAAGAGACACGGTTACCGCCGTTCAACCGCCAAGACCGGACACCCGGGCGCCTCCCCGCCCGAGGGCAGGCGCGACGGAGCCGCGCCTCAGTATCGCAATCCCGCCTCGCGCGCGAACTCCTCGAGCGCTTTGCGCGCCTTCGGCGCGAGGTTGCGCGGCGTGGCGACCTTGATGCGCACGAACATGTCCCCCCGCCGCCCGCCGGCCGCCGCGATCCCGCGCCCCTTCAGGCGGAGCGAGGCGCCCGTCTGCACCCCCGCGGGGACCTTCACCACCGCCGCGCCGTCCGTCGTGCGGACGCGGATCGTCGAGCCGAGCGCCGCCTGGGCGAAGTTGACCGGGACCTCGCAGTAGATATGCTCGCCCTTCCGGCCGAAAAAGCGGTGGCTCCCGAGACGCACGACGAGGATCAGATCGCCGGGCGGCCCGCCCGCGGGCCCCGGCTCGCCCTGCCCGGCGACGCGTATCTTCGATCCGTTGTCCACCCCCGGCGGGATCTTCACGGTGATGCGCCGGTGGCGGCGCACCACGCCCTGCCCCCCGCAGGCGGGGCACGGGTCGCGGATGAGCTGCCCCCTGCCGTAGCAGCGCGCGCAGGGGCGGCTGAAGGCGAACCCCCCCTGCGAGATCGAGACGGTGCCCGCCCCGCCGCAGTCGGGGCACTGCGACACGGGGGAACCGGGACGCGCCCCGGCGCCTCCGCACGCGCCGCACGATTCCTGGCGCGGGATGGTGACGGTGCGACGCCCCCCCCGGATCGCCTCCTCGAACGGGATCTCGACCTCGAAGGTGAGATCCTCGCCGCGGCGCGGCCCGTAGCGCTCCCGCCGCGCGTACGTCCCGCGGTCGAAGTACGAACTGAACAGATCGCCGAGGTCCCCGAAGCCCCCGAAGTCCTGGTAGGAGAACCCGTGCCCCCCTCCGCCGGCGCGCGCGCCACCCCCCCCGGGGTCGAACCGGAACGCCGCGTCCTTCATCTGGTCGTACTGCTTCCTCTTGGCAGGGTCCGCGAGGACATCGTACGCCTGGGATATCTCCTTGAACCGCTCCTCGGCGGCCTTGTTGCCGGGGTTGGCGTCGGGGTGGTACTTCTTGGCGAGCGCGCGGTAGGCCCGCTTGATCTCGGCGGCCGTGGCCGACTTCCCGACACCGAGTGTCTCGTACAGGTCTTTCCTGGTCATGGACGCTCAACGCGCGGGGGCCGCGAGGCCTCTCCGCCGGGCGCGGCCGCGCCCCCTCACATCAGTTGGTATTTCGGGCCGCCGCCCGCCTCGGGGCAGCGCCACCGGATGTTGCCGTACGGGTCCTTGATATCGCAGGTCTTGCAGTGCAAACAGTTCGAGAAGTTCACCTGGAGCCGGCGCTCCGCCCCCTCCCCGACGAATTCGTACACCTTGGCCGGGCAGAACCGCTGGCACGGGTTGTCGTACTCCCGGGCGCAGCGCCCGTGGCAGATGGCAAGGTCGGGCACCTCGAGATGGCACGGCTGGTCCTCCTCGTGCTCCGTGCCGGAGAAGTAGAGGTTCTCCTCGCGGGTGAACGTCAGCGTCCCGTCGCATCGCATCGGGGCGGCGCCCGTCCCGCCGCCGCGCGCGGCGACCGTCTCCAGTGTCCGCGCGTCCTCCTCGGCGCCCAGCGGATCCCGGAGCCCGCGGCCGCGGGTGAGATACTGGAGGCCCGCCGCGAGCATCCCGGGGAAGAGGCCGCGGTGGAACGCCTGATGGAAGTTCCGGACGAGCCGCATCTCCCTCCCCGCCCGCCCGCGCAGCACCCGCCTGTCGTACGCCCCGAGCGACGCTGCGGAGACGTCGTCGTTTCGCAGCGCCTCCCAGGCCGTCTCCGCCGCCGCCATCCCCGACTCCATCGCGAGGTGGATCCCCTTGACGCGCTGGGCATTCACGAACCCCGCCGCGTCGCCGACGATGAGGCAGCCGTCCGTCGAGAGGCGCGGCAGGGCGTACGCGCCGCCCTCCGGGATGGTCTTGGCGCCGTAGGCGACGCGCTCGCCCCCCTCGAGGAGCCGCGCGAGGAGCGGGTGCGTCTTGAAGCGCTGCATCGCCTCGTACGGGTCGAGCAGCGGGTCGCGGTAGTCGAGCGAAACGACGAGCCCGAGGGCGACGTGCGCGTCCCGCATATGGTAGACGAACCCGCCGCCGAACGTCTTCAGCCCGAGGGGGAACCCGATTGTGTGGCTCACGTGGCCGGGCCGGGCGCGCTCGGGCCTCACCCGCCATACCTCCTTCATCCCCAGCGCGTAGCCCTGCGGGTTTTTCCCCTCGAGGAGCCGCTTCTTGGCGGCAAGCGCCTTCGTCAGCGAGCCGCGCGTCCCCTCGGCGAGCACCGTGAGGCGGGCGCGTATCTCCGCGCCCGGCTCGAACTGTTCCTTCTCCGCGCCGGTCTTGTCGCGCCCGCGGTCCTTGCACCGCACCCCCGCGACGCGCTCCCCGTCCCAGAGGAGCTCGTCCGCGGGGAAATGGTCGAACAGGTTCGCGCCGAGCGCCTCCGCCTTCTCTCCCATCCAGCGCGTGAAGCGCGAGAGGGAGATGACCGGGTACCCCTTGTTGGCGAGCGGGGGCGGGGTGACCGGCGCCGCGACGCTCCCACGCCGGAACAGCCAGCGCACCTCGTGCGAGACCACCTCCGCCTCGATCGGGGCGCCCTGCAGGCGCCAGCCCGGCATCAAGGCGTCCATCGCGCGCGGATCGAGCACGGCGCCGGAGAGGTTGTGGGCGCCGAGGCCCGCGGACTTCTCGATCACGGCGACGAGCAGATCGCTCTTCTCCCCCGCCCCGGCCTTCGCGTTGTGCTCACCCTGGAGCTGCAGCAGCCGGATGGCGCCCGCGAGCGACGCGGGGCCGGCGCCGACGAACAGGACATCGACCTCGAGGATTTCCCTCTCCTTCGTCATAACGTCCCCCGTGGCGTCCTGCGCTGCGGGGACCCAGTATAATACACGCGCCGCATGACGGCAACAACACGCAGACGTTGCAGGCGGCCGGTTCCGGCGCGAAAAGCCGGACGGGCATTCCCGGCTGTCCCCACAGGCGAGAATACCCGTCCATTTATCCGGGCGCCGGGAGGGTGCGTGCAACATCCGCGGGGAGGGCTCCGGCCCCTACCTGACGACGAAGGAGTTCGAGTTCTCCACGGGGAGATCGGCGCGGATGAACCTCCCGGTCAGCGGATCCACGAACGCCGCCGCCCAGCAGTACCTGCCCGGCGGCGCGGTGAGCCGCAGGTTCAGCGTCCCGGAGACCGGCTGCGGCGGGAACGCGACGCGGCGCCAGGTCGGGCCGTAGACCCTCGTCTTGAATACGTAGACGTCGCGCAGCCCCTCCGTGGACAGGTAGACCCTGCCGCCGGAGAGGGCCTGGCCGAGGGTCGAGGGGCAGTCGGCGATCACCGGGTTCCAGACGAGGGCGAGGTACACGTCCACGGGGACCCCGTAATAGTTCACGTCGTCGAAGCTGCACGAGTAGTCGAGGGCGAGGTCCCCGCCGGAATCGATGACCGCGGGGCTCGTGCGCAACTCGAGGTAGTTGTCGCCGCACCAGGCGACGCAGCAGCCGCCGAACGACGGCGGGGCCGGGGTCGCCGCCGGGGTCGGGACGGGCGCGGACATCCAGTTCGTCACCTCGATCTTCCTGAGGCCGGAGGGGTACTCGGCGCCGTCAACCTCCTTGACGTCGACGAGCAGCATCCGGTTGTTCTCGGGCACGTCGTCCTCGGCCCCCCACACCGTGACGATCGCCCCGATGTAGTAGGAGCCGGAGCCGACGACGTTGGCCGGGATGGGCGAGAGGGGCCAGGTGCCGCTCCACTCCTCGTTCCGCTTCAGGTACTTCCCGCCGTCCCAGCACACCCCGCCCAGGCAGGGGTCGTCCGACGTGACGACGGTGTCCCTCGAGAGGTAGAAATACACGTAGATCTTCGTCTCGTCCGTGACGCCGCAGTTCTGCACGGTGAACGGGCCCACGCTGATCGCGCTCCCCGCCGCGGCCGTCGCGGGGGCCGAGGCGTAGCTCTCGGCGTACTGCCCCTGCCGGTACTTCAGCGGGTAGATCCCGATGTCCCTCACCGGCCGCTCCCGGTCCGGATAGGCGTCCCGGATGGTGTTGGCGTCCATCCGGGTGATCTTCATCATCCCGTAGTCGGACATGTAGTTCATCACGGAGAAGGCGTTGTGCTCGTAGGGCGAGGTGTTGAAGACGTGGTGCGCGCCCCAGGCGTGCCCGAGTTCGTGGACGGCGGTCGCCTGGATGGACGCTTTGCCGAAGTCGAACGGGTCCGCGGACCACCCGCCGGAGAACCCGTCGTTGAAGACGATGTCGACCTCGGTGAAGGTTCCGCACCCGGAAGGGGAGAAGTCTCTGCAGTCGTCGAAGACGCCGAAGCCGGACTCCGGGAACAGGATGGTCATCGCGTAGACATCGTCGCCGAACCGGATCCCGTAGCGGTCGCGCATATCCTCCGGCGAGATGGCGACCGTCATCTCGTTCTTCCCGTTGTCCGGCGCCCCCGTGCCGTAGTCCACGCACGGGTCGAAGATGTCCGCGTAGCGGCCCCAGTACAGAAGCTGGGCGGCGGCCCAGGAGCGCTCGGACTCGGTGCCGCTCCCGACGACCTCGAACCGCAGGGGCGTGCGGGGGTGGACGCCGCAGTAGCAGCCCTCGCGGTTCACCCAGGCCCCCTGCGCGAGGGCGGGGCGGGGCGGGATGATGGCGCAGGCGAGACAGAACGCCGCGAGGGGGGCCGCGGTCCTCATCGAGGCGCCCTCCCCAGGATGTAGTCGATGAACGCGCCTTTCTCCATCGGCCGGCCGCCGCGGGGCGCTTTCTCGGCCGCCGCGGGGGGCTTCCGCCCGGGGACGATCCTCCCCCCGGCGTCGCATCCATCCGGGTCAGGCGCGGAGGGGCCCTCCGGCGCCCCCGGCTCGACGAATGCGAGCCGGTCGCGCGCCGCGGGGTCCACGAGGCGCCCCCTGACGACGCGGCCGTCGGCCGCCTGCTCGACCAGGCGCCCGAAATAGTCGACGACGTAGTCCCGGCCCGCGGAGCTGTCGCGCAGTATCCGGAAGACGCCCTGCCCGTGCCCGACCGTCGGAACGGACGACCTCTCGTTGGCGAGGCCGAAGAGCAGGTACGTCTCCCCCACCTCGAGCCGCGGCGTGTCGCTGACGAGGATCGTTTTGCCGTCCGCCGTCCCGCCCGCGAAGCTCATCAGGACCGGGTCGCCGGGCTCCCCGAGGACGCGCTCCTTCACCGCGACGACGTAGTCGGTGAAGAGCATCACGCCCCGGTCGTCCCAGCGGCAGGCCCTGTCCAGGACCTCCCCGACGAAGACGAAGTCGGCCCTCGCGGGCATCTCCCCGATGGGAACGGGCGCGACCAGCGCCGAGGCGAGTGAGGGGGAGAGAAGAAACGGCAGGAGCGCGAGGACGGCCGTCTTCATGCGTCCTCCGTCAACGCGGGCGCGGAGCGCACCACGGGGCGTTCCCTACCCCGACCCGCGGCAGATCGCAGGGCGTCCCACATCCCTCTACTGTATGGTACTCCTCCACCGCCCAGAATGCAAGAGATTTTTGTGGACATTTTCCGCCTATCCGCATATCCCGGCGAGCGCGCCGCCGCGCGCATCTTTTCGGGCGCCGGCTTCACGCAACTTGCCGCGGCGGTTGCGATTGCGCGGGAATTCCCGCCCCGCCGCGCGGGCGGGAATGGCCGTGCATCAGGCTGGACGCTGGGGGGGGGTGGTGCGTACGGCGTCCGCAAAGGAAGGGGCCGGATCAAAGGGAGGAGCTTCGTTCTCATGGCGTCCCTCCTTCGGTGCGCGTTCTATTTCCGAGCATAGCCCGCGGCCGGGACTGAGTCAACAATGTTGCCCCGGGGGTGAAGAAGCGGAGAGGAGCTCCCATTTTCGTTGTTTCATCGCCTGGATTGCTTCGCCCGCGAAGACAGCGGGGGACGCGAGGTGAAGAGAGGGAAGAAGGCCGGGAGGGCGCCATCCCCCCCCCCGGGCGGGACGGAATGAGCGGGTGGATTCAGCGGGGGGGGCCGGCTTGTCTGACGCATCGCACTTGTCCGATCTTCCGACCTCTCCGAAAGGTGAAGAGTCACAAAGAGGCCGGGAGGTCGCCCTCCCGGCCCCTTGTACGGCGTTCCGATGCGCCGCCCGCTACTCGACGACGAGGGCCTTGCGGTCCACGAGGCCGAGGTACTTGAGGTCGTCCACGCTGGTCGTCGTCGCCGGGTCCACCGCGCCGCCCTCGAGGTAGTACGTCCCGGCTGGGATGCCGTTGAACTGGAGGTTCTGGAGGACCGGGTAGTCGAAGACCTCGGGCAGGGCGATGGGCCCCGCGGCGAGGCCGAGGTACGGCGTCACGGCCGGGACGAACCCCGCGCCCCGCTGGTAGTAGAGCGCCGAGCCGTCCGGCCGGATGACCCTGACGAACGGGTAGCACGGCGTGGATGACGCGGTCACGTTCGCCGTGACGTTGATGATGTCGGTCTGGCGGAACGACTTCTTGTCGGGCCTCAGGTCCACCGGCAGCGACCCGATTTCGAAGGCGAAGTTGATGGGATCGAACTCATAGCAGGCCTCGACAAGATAGAAGAGCGGACTCCACGGATCGGAGCCCATAAAGTTCAACTCGTGCCCCGTGCCGAGTAAGTCGGCGGGCGGCGTGTTCAGCCATTCCCAGTATTGGAACCCGCTTCCGATGGACGAGGCCGGATCGTCGTTGAATTGCGCGGAGACCTGGAGCCAGTAGATCTCGCCCGCGGTCTGCGCCCACGGATATACCATCGCCTGGTAACTGAAGATGTGGTGATAGACGCCCCCCGCGTACACCGTCCCCGCGTACGCCTCGTTGCAGTCGGCGAGGGGGACGCTGGCCTCGTTGAAGCCGCCGCCGGGCTTCGAGTCCAGGGGGTCGAAGGCGTCGTTCAGGTACTGGTTCAACGTGAAGCCGTTCGGCCGGAGCCCCGTCGGAGGGCTCACCGGGCCGGGGGTGCCGTTCTCGTACCCTTCGTACTCGCCCCACCACCTGATTACGTTGATCGGCTGGCCGTCCGGGCACCTCCAATCGTCCGCGGAAACGTAGCTGGTTCCCCCGTCGAAGCACACCTGCGACATCCAGCCGTCCGGGCAGGTCATATCCACCGGCTGCCTCCAGCCCCCCGCCGCCGCGGCGCCGGCCACCGCGAGCGCGCACAACGCGACAGCGAACATCGGCGTCCTACTCATAGGCATTCCCCTCCTTTTGTGTCCCCGGGCCGCCCGTCGCGCCGCCCCGAGGCGGATCGCGGGTCGTCCCACATCCCACGGCTTCAAGGAACTCTTCAACCGCCCCGAAGGCAAGCGGCTTCCGCGTGGACATTTTTGCCACATCCGCATATCCCGGTGCGCGCCCCGTTCGGCGGGTGAGAATACCAGCCCATCTATTTGGGCGCGATCGCGTTGCGTACAACATCTGCAAAGGAAGAGGCCGGGAGGTCGCCCCCCCGGCCCCTTCGCCATGCGACCTTCGTCCGCGCGGCGCGCTACTCGATGACGAGCGGCGTGCTGTCGACGATGCCGATGTACTGCAGGTCGTTGATGTCCGTCGTCACCGGATCCACCGCGCCACCCTCGAGACGGTACGTCCCCTTGGGCATATTTTCGAATCGCGCGTTGGGCAGGATCGAGTAGTCGTCGATCTTCGGCAGCGCGATCGGCCCCGCCTCGATGCCGAGGTACGGCGCCACGGACGGCACGAACCCGGAGGCCTGGGTCAGGTAGAGCACCGATTTATTGGGCTGGACTATCCTGACGAACGGCCAGCACGGCGTGGCGGTCGCCGCCACGTCGGCCGTGACGCTGATCGAGTCGCTCTGCCGGAACGTCGGTTTGTTCGCCGCCAGCCCAACCGGCATCGTCCCGATCTCGAAGGCAAAGTTGTTCTTCTCCGACGGGTCGTCGATCCATATGGGGTTCCACGTGATTCCATCGGCGGAGTCGTGCCCCGTGCCGAGGAAGTCGCCCGGCGGCGTGCTCATCCAGCCCCAGTGCGCATACCCGTCGAGATCCCATTCGATCGGTCTTGAGTATTTCGCCTGCACGCTGAGCCAGTAGACGCTGCCCTTCGTCTGCGTCCACGGCTGCGCCAGTGTGGCCTGGTAGGAGAAGACGTGCCGGGAGAACCCGCCCTCTATCGCGGCCATCCCGACGTGCGTCTGCCTGCACTGGGCGCGGGGCACCTCGACCGTCTTGAGGAGCGTTCCCGGCTGCCCGTTGTTGTCGGCGTACTGCCTCAGGATGAACGCGGTCGGCTGAAACCCCGGCGGGGCGACCACGCCCGGCATCCCATCTGCATAGGGATGGTAGTTCCCCCACCACTTCACGGCGACGATCGGCTGGCCGTCCGTGCACTTCCAATCGTCTGCGACCCTGGTGCCGCCGTTTGGATCCACCAGCGAGGGCCATTCGAATGAATTCGTCATAGCCACCGGTTGAATCACGCTCCCCGCCATGGCGGAGGCGCACATCGCGAGCGCCGCCGCCGCCACCGCACAGATCACCACCCTATTCATTCCGCACCTCCCCCAATCCGTTTGTACGCCTCTCCCAGCTTTACTGTCCATGCGCCTCCTCTATCTGAACCGCCGTAGCGGAACGCGCGAAGCCTGTGAATCACACTACCCGTTCCCCCCCGAGAAAAGCAAGAGTTATCTTTCTCAAAACGATTGGATCGAAAAGGTTACCTTTTACTTTGCCCCTGTCCCGCCCGCCAACGGGCGAACAGCGAGCCGTCGAGCGGCTGCGTCCATGCGGGCGCAGGGGCGCGTCTTTGCCGGCCGGCGGAACTAGCATGACAAGGGCGCCGCGATGCTGAAAGAGGGGGTGCGCGGCGGCCTCGTTCAGGTGTATACTCTCCCCGTGAAACACGCATTCCCGCCCCTCGCCGCCGCCGCGCTCGCCCTCGACGTCCTCGCCGGGTGCGCCGCCCCGAAGGTCTGGATCACCGTCGTCCCCCGCTTCGACTCCCGGGCCATCTCTACCGTGGCCGTCCTGCCGTTCGAGAACCGCTCCGACGACCCGGACGCCGGGAAGGTCGCCGCGGAGAAGCTCGCCCGCCTCCTCGATCAGCGAAGCGCCTGGAGGGTGATCACCTGGCGCGACCTCGGCCCCGACGCCGCGGACGACCTCTTCCCGGGCGGGAAACTCGACTTCGCGCGCGCCACAGCCCTCGCGCGGGCGCACGGGGCGGACGCCGTCCTCACCGGCGCGGTCCTCCAGTACGGATCCGACCAGTCGCACGAGGTCCGGCTCGCCAACGTCCCGTTCCACGACGTGAGCGCGCTGCAGGGGGGCCAGGCGTTCGACGACGAGCCGATCGACTGGTACCAGCTGGACGCGGCGGCCGAGTTCTCCGTCGCCCTCCTCGACGCCGCCGACGGGCGGGCGCTCTGGACCGACTCGCGGACCGGCACCGCGTCCGACCGCGGCGCGCCGCCGCGCCTGACCGGCGCGGAACTGCTCGACCGGGCGGCGGACGCCGCCGCGCGGAAGCTTCTCCTCGGCTTCGTCCCCCACCGGGAAAGCGTCCAGCTCCCGCCGGGCTGCCTCGTGACCTGCGCCGACTTCATCGACCACCCGGTCGACATCCGCTCCCGGTTCACGACCGGAGACCCCGCGCTCTACGCCGTCCTCGAGCTGGGGAGCATCTTCGCGGGCAAGGAGATCGTCCTCTCGCTGCGAAAGCCCTCCGCGAACTCGCTCGTGCGGGAGCACCGCTTCGTTTGGGACGATGCGCAGGAGAGCCGCGCCTTCAGGCAGGAGACCGCGGCGCTCGCCGACGAGGCCGGGTACGGGCGCTACCGCGTCGCCTGCGCGGTCGAGGGGCGGGAGATCGCCCGCGCCGACTTCACCCTGGAACCCGCGCCGTAGCGCCTCCGCCTCCCGAGAATACCGAGAATACCGTGTTGCCCGACCGCGCCCCGTTGTGGTATTCTCCGGCAGAGGGTTGCGGGGTTCACGCCCACCCGATCGGAGAAAGACGATGAGCGACCGATTCGACCAGGTGATGCAGCAGTACCTCCTCCCGATGGAGAAGCTCTCCTACGGGCCCGTCGACTCCACCTACTTCCTCCACAAGAAAGGCGGCCTCGTCTACTGCGAGGGGTACGCTCATCCCCCGGACGGTTTCTACGGCGCCCTGATCAAATACCCGGACCCGAAGGGGCATATCGACATCTTCGGCAGGAAATTCAACTGGACGCACCGTCGCTACGAAAACGGGGAGCTGGTCATCATCCCCGGCGACGAGCAGGTCCGACGGATGATCGAGATCTACCCGGAGCTCGCGTCGCGCCCCCCCCTGCCGCTCTTCGCCGACCATTTCTGCCACTTCCTCTTCAGCGAGATGCAGGGGTTCTTCGACAGCAGGCGCTCGCTGGAGCTCCTCTGCAGGGAGAACCAGCGGCTCCGCGAGGTCGTCGACTCCCTGCACGAGCTTCTCGGGGTGCCGCGCGAGCGGATCGGCTGTTCGGGCTCGCTCGCCTACGGCTACTACGAGGAGCCGCTCGAGGACGTCGACGCGACCTTCTTCGGGACCGTCGAGCAGAACTTCGACGTGGTGCTCCGCATCGCGGAGCTTCTGAAGCGCGAACCGGAGCGGGAGGTCAGGGAGCTCGGCAAGTCGTGGCCGCTGCGCTTCAAGCACATGGGCACCCTGGTCTGCCCCTTCTTCCGGTACGCGGACCCGGCGGAGATCCCGTACCTGAACTGCACGATGGAGCTCCTCGCCCCGTCGGTCTCGATCACCGGCACGGTCGCCGACGGCCGCCACACCCCGTACCTCCCCGCCGTCTTGCCGTTGGAGGACGTCAGGGCCGACGGGAAGGCGCGCCTCCCGATCGAGGTCGTGATCTACGACGGGGCCCAGCGCGGCGAGTATCTCAAGGGCGACCGCGTCTGGGTGAAGGGCCGGCTCGTGAAGGTCGCTCGGGGCGGGCGCGCGCACGAGGCGGCGCTGGTCACGAAGCCCGAGGAGATCGGGAAGCGGTAGGCGCCCGCAGGGGAGAGACGTGGAATACCTCGCGCTTGCGCGAAAGAGCCGCCAGGCCGCGGTCTACGAGCTCAAGGGGGAGTACGGCGACAGCCTCACGCGCTACATCGCCTCGACCCCCCAGAGCCGCCTCCTGCTCAACAGCCCCGAGATCGTCGGCGTCCGCTACACCGACCTCCTCGAGGACGCGGTCGTCGCGGTGCTGGCCAACCTCCCCGCGGCCTCCTCGCTCCGCCGGCTCGATCCGCGCACGATCGGCGTCATCCACTTCCTCCGCGGGAGCCTGAACTTCGGCATGCGGCGCGCCCTCGCGCGCGCCTACGGCTTCAACGTCCACTGCTCCTCCTTCATCACCTCGCAGCGCGAGCGCGACGCCTACGGGCGCTGGTTCATCAAGGACAACCAGTACCGGAAGATCGCCATCCCCCCCCACGCCACCCTCTTCTTCGCCGATGTCATCGCGACCGGCGTCACGATCTCAAACGGGCTGGAGATCATCGTCCAGCTCGCCAAGAACAGCGGCGCCCCCATCCGGCAGATCGTCTTCTTCACCATCGGCTGCCACAAGCTCGAGAAGCTCCTCAGGGAGTACAGCCGCCGGCTGAAGGAGATCTTCCCCGGCTACGAGCGCACCGTCGCCGTGTACCTCGAGGGGAAGTTCCACCTCGCCGACTCGAAGACCGCGGTGCGTATCAAGCTCCAGGGGACCGACCTGATGCGGCACCCGGCCATCCTCGCGCCGGAGTTCGAGCTCGCGCAGTACGAACGCCTCTCCTCCGCGCTCGAGCGGTGCGTGGTCTACGACGCGGGGACCCGCGCCTTCGACGCCGACGACTACCTGCGGAAGCTCGAGGCGTACTGGGAGGAGGTGCGCCGTCAGGCGGGGAAGGGCTGGACGCTCGAGGAGGCGCTCCGGGAGCGGTGGCCCGAGGAGGAGTACCGGCTGCCGTACGACCGGTTCAGGGCGGCGAAGACGGCGCAGTGGCGCGGCGTCGGGGACGCGTTCCTCAGGAGACTGCACGGCGCCTTCAAGGCCCGCTGGACGAAAGGGTTCGCGCACCGGGCGGGAACGCCGAAGGCGCTCGCCGAGCTCTGCTCCCTCCGCCTCAGAGAGATCGCCCGAGCCCGCTGAGCAGCGCCTCCCGCATCTCGTCGACCGGCGCCTCCACCCCCAGCCAGACCCGCTCCTGCTCCGCCGCCTGCCAGAGCAGCATCTCCGTCCCGGGGATCGCGACCGCCCCGGCCGCGCGGGCGTCGGCGAGGAGGCGCGTCTCGATCGGATTGTAGACGATCTCCAGCACGGAGAGGCCCGGCCTCAGGAACTCCCGCCGGATGGGGCTCTCCCCCGTCTTCGGATGCATCCCGACCGATGTCGCGTTGACGAGGATGCCGGCGGAGGCGACCGCCTCCGCGAGCGCCGGGCCGGCGGCGGGGATGACGGCGATCCTCCGTTCGGCGCCGCACGCCCGCGCGAGGTCGTCGCGCAGCCGCTCCGCGCGCGCCGGCGTCCGGTTCGCGATCGCGACGGAGGCCGCCCCGCCGCGCAGGAGCCCCCAGCAGATCGCCCGCGCCGCGCCGCCCGCGCCCAGGATCACCGCCCGGGCGCCCGCCACGGCGACCTTCGCCTCCGCGAGCGCGCGCAGCGCCCCCGGCGCGTCGGTGTTGCACGCCGCCAGGCCCCCGTCCTCGCCGACCGTGACGGTGTTCGCCGCGCCGATCGCGGCGGCGTCCGGCGCGACCGTCGCACAGCGGGCGAGGACCGCGCACTTGTGCGGGATGGTGACGGCGAGGCCGCGGAGCCCCGACGCGGGCAGCGCGCGGATGAACGCGTCGAGGCCGTCCGGGGGGACGGGGATCGACTCGAACCGGCAGGGGAGCCCCAGCGCCCTGAACGAGGCGTTGTGGACGGCCGGCGACATCGAGTGGCCGAGCGGCCATCCTATGACGGCGTAGCGTCTCATCGGCGTACGGAGGTCAGCGGCCCCCCTCCCCGCGGGCGCCGGGGGCGGCGAGCTCCATCGACGCGCCGCAGCGCCGCATCAGATCGACGAAGGTCGGGAAGGTGACGCGCACCGCCTCGGCGGTGTCCACGACGGTTTCGCCCTCCGCCGCGAGCCCCGCGACGGCGAGCGCCATCACCACGCGGTGGTCGCCGTGGCCGCTCACCCGGGCGCCGCGGAGGGGGCGGCCGCGGATCACGAGGCCGTCCTGGAGCTCCTCCACGTCCGCGCCCATTTTCGCCAGCTCCCGCGCCATCACCGCGATGCGGTCGGTCTCCTTGAGGCGCGCCTGCGGCACGTTGCGGAGGCGGGTCTCGCCGGAGGCGAAGCAGGCGGCGGCCGCGAGCGCGGGCAGGGCGTCGGGGGTGGCGTTGAGGTCGAACTCGGCCCCCCGCAGGTCGCCCCCGCGGATCCGCAGCCCCCCGGGGACCGGCTCGACCTTTGCGCCCATCTCGGCGAGCATCCCGACCACCGCCCGGTCGCCCTGGACATCCGCCGTGTCGAGGCCGCGCACCAGGAGCTCGGAACCGGTCGCCGCCGCCGCGCAGAGGAAGAAGGTCGCCGAGGAGAAGTCCCCGGGGATGCGGCGCTCGAACGCGCGGTACCCCTGCCCGCCCCTGACGGAAAAGCGCTCCCACCCGCGCCGCTCCCAGACGACCCCCAGCCCCTCGAGCCACGCGAGCGTCATCTCGACGTACGGGGCCTCGTTCAGCTGGAGGACGCGGATCTCGGTGTCCCGCTCCGCCAGCGGGGCGGAGACGAGCAGGGAGGAGAGGAACTGCGAGGTGACCGCGCGGATCTCGGTGCGCCCGCCGGTGATCCGCCCCCGGAGCGCCGCCGGCGCGCAGCCGTTCCCGCGCGCGCAGAACCCCTCGGCCCCCAGGAGCCGGTACGCGTCGATGAGCGGCTGGAGCGGGCGGCGTTTCGTCTGCTCGTCGCCGGTGAAGAACGTCCACCCGTCGCAGAGCGCGGCGACGCCGAGGAAGATGCGGAGCGTGGTGCCGGAGTTGCCGACGTCGACGACGTCGACGGGGAGGACGGGGCGGCCCGCGGTCCCCGTGACGATCCACTCCTCGCCCGCGGAGACCTCGGCGCCGAAGAGACGGGCGGCGTCGAGCGCGGCGCGCGTGTCGGAGGAGTCGAGCGGGGCGACGATCCTCGAGGTCCCCGAGGCGAGGGAGGCGAGGACGACCGCCCGGATCGTATGCGACTTCGACCCGGGGATCTCCACCTCGCCGGCAAGGCGCGACGGCGCGACGACAAGCTGCATCGGCGGCTCCCTCCCGGAAAAGTATAGCACAGGACCGGCCGAAACCCGCAGGCCCTATGCCGCCCCGGACGCCGTCGCGAGGTCCGCGATGCGGCAGACAAGTTCCGCGTACGACAGGCCGGCCGCCGCGGCGGAGCGCGCGAACCCGGCGTCGGGGGCGATGCAGGGGTTCGGGTTCACCTCGAGGACGTACGGAACGCCGTCGCGGCCGAGCCGCAGGTCCACCCGCGCGTAGCCGCGGCAGGAGAGGAGCCGGAACGCCGCGAGCGCGACCCGCTTCAGTCGCCGCGCCTCGGACGGCGACAGCGAAGCCGGGCACCGGGGCACCGTCCGGGCGTACTCCCGGCTCCCGGGGATCCACTTCGCCCGATAGCCGCAGATGCGCGGGGCGCCCGCGGGCAGGCGCCCCATCTCGATCTCCGAGACGGGGAGGGCGACAGGGTCGCCCGCGCCGAGTATCGCCACGTTCAGCTCGCGCCCGTCCACATACTCCTCCACGAGCGCGGGCTGGCGGTAGCGCGCCTGCACCCGCCGGCATCGCGCCGCGAGCTCCGCGGGGTTCCGCACGAAGGCGGAGGGGCCGATGCCGATGCTCGCGTCCTCGCGGACCGGCTTCACGAAGAGCGGGTACCGCATCCCCCGGGGAAGCCTCCGGGGCGGCTCGCCCGCGCAGACGAAATGCGGCGGCGTCGGAACGTTCCCGGCCGACAGGAGCGTCTTGGCGAGCGCCTTGTCGAGCGCAAGGCCGAGCGCCAGCGGCCCGCTGCCGGTGTACGGCAGGCCGAGGAGCTCGAGCAGGGCGCAGGCGTGCATCTCGAGGCGGCTTTCGCCCCGCGCCCCCTCGAGGAGGTTGAAGACGAGGCGCGGGCGCGCGGCGGCGAGGCGGCGAAGGAACGCCGCCGGGCTCCGCCGCATCGGCGCGAGGAACGCCCGCCGGCCCGCCGCGAGGAGCGCGTCCCGCACGGCGCGCGCGTCGCGGGCGACGCTCTCATTCGCCTCGGCCTCCGCGGCGGGGATCCCGCCCCGCGGGTGATACCCGTTGTAGACCACGGCGATGCCGCCGCTGCGCCTCCCGCCCACCTGTTCCTCCCCCGCTCGGTT
Organism: Chlamydiota bacterium; assembly: GCA_012729785.1. Taxonomy (NCBI): domain Bacteria; kingdom Pseudomonadati; phylum Chlamydiota; species Chlamydiota bacterium. The sequence goes on from JAAYCL010000038.1 coordinate 28,904, forward strand.
CGATGCGCGCTTGAGTATACCGCGCGGTTGGAACCGGCTCCAGACGAAAAGAGCCGCCGCGACGGCGGCGCCGTGTCCGCCCCCACTCCGCGTCCCGTCCCCGCACCCCGGCTCGGTATCGGTTGCCTGTTTCCGCCCGACGTGGTATAGTGCGGTGTGAGCGGTCGGTCCCTCCCCGCGAACGGGGGCCGCCTCGTCACTCCATGCAGAGAGGTGTAGCCATGCGCACGCGTACAGTCGCCGCCGCCGCCGCCGTCGCCCTCCTCGCTGCCGCCGAGGTTTCCGCGCAGTGGGACGCCTACCGCTGGGACTCGGGCTCCTGGGTCCCCCGCAGGGACAGCAACGCCCCGTCGAGGCGGGGCCCAATCCGCCACCCGTCGTACCGAGGCGTACGGGGCCCGATCCAGCACCGGCGGGCGGTCACGCGGGGCCCGGTGACGCGGGGGCCGTTGACGCCCCGGGGACCCGTCGGGCAGCGCGGACCCTCCGGCGAATGGGCCCAGCCGTACGGTTCCCGCTCGGCCGACTACCGGTACTATGACTACGCGATCAGCGACGGCGCCAGACGCTACACCCACACCCCGGGGATCAAAGAGTGAAGGCGGGAGGAGCAGACGACGGCACCGATGGATGCGCGCACGATTGCGGAGATGCAGCGGCGGTTGACGCTGCTCCAGGAGGAGATGACGGGGCAGGTGGCGAATCGCCAGCGCGACGCGCTCAGCCGATCGCCGCGGGAGCAGTCGGGCGACCTCTCCGGGTACTCGATCCACCTCGCCGACTCGGCGAGCGACTCCTACGACCGCGAGTTCTCCATCTCGCTCGCCTCCCGCGAGCAGCGGATCCTCAACGACGTGAACGCCGCCCTGTCGAAGATACGCAACGGGGAGTACGGGACCTGCGAGCTCTGCGCCCGGACGATCGACGAAACGCGCCTGGCGGCAATGCCCTACGCGCGGCTCTGCCTCGCGTGCAAGGAGCGCCAGGAAAAGCCCCGGAAACCCGGATGAACCGCCCCGCCGCGCCCGCCTTTGTCCCGATCCTCGTCGCCGTTGCGATCGCCGGCGGCTTCCCGTCTCCCGCGGCCGCGGCTCCCGAGACGCGTCCGGTGCGCACCATCGAGGCCGCCATCCGCTCGATCGACGCCGCGGGCGGCCTTCTCTCCGTCGAGGCACGCGGCGGCGAACGCGCCGCCTTCTCGCTGCACGAGACGGACACCGTCATCTTCCGGGGGATACGGGCGCTCGGCGTCGACGAGCTCTCGGAGGGGATGCGGGTTGAGATCGACTACCGCGACGCGTCCGGCGGGGAGCCGCCGCGCGCGTTGTGGATCGAGGTTCACGAGGACGCGGCGCGCGGCGGCGTGTTCAGAGCGGCCGCGCCCGCCTCGAAAACGGTTCGTTAGGTTTCGGGCGCGGGAGCCCGGGCCTGTCGAAGAAAGGAAGGGGAAGCGATGCCGGGCGAGTATATGACAATCGAGGATGCCGCAAAATTCCTGAACATGAGCGAGGGGGCGTTCAAGCTTCTCGTCGAGAAAGGGATATCCTCGCGCGACAAGAACGGGAAGGTGATGGTCAAGACGGCCGAGATCAGGGAGTGGCTCCACCGGGGGATCCGCTACTTCGACCCGGACCAGCTCAAGGTGCTCGAGAGCGACTACAGCGGGAAGTCGACCCGCATCGCGCCGCTCCTCGACCCGCGCTGCATCAAGATGAAGCTCACCGGCGTGACGAAGACCGGCGTCATCGCCGAGCTCGTCGACATGCTTGTCGAGCGCGGCGGCGTGGACCCCAAACACCGCGAACGGGTGATGACGGCCGTCATCGAGCGCGAGCGGATGTGCAGCACCGCGCTCGCGGACGGCGTCGCGATCCCCCACCCGCGGGAGCCGCTCACCGGCATCATCAAGAAGACCCGCCTGGTGCTCGGCCTCTCCTGGCGGGGGATAGACCTCGAGGCGTTCGACGGCCAGCTCACGCACGTGGTCGTCCTCCTATGCACGACGCGCATCGACACGCACCTCCAGATACTCGCGAGCCTCACGAAACTGCTTCGCAGCATGCGCCTGCGCGTGGCGATGTGCCGGGCCAAGGATGAGCAGGCGGCCATCGACGTCCTGGACGCGTTCGAGAAGCAGCTCCACGGCTCCTGACAGCCGCGGCCTCGTTTTCGCGGAGTCCCGGCACGGATTTCGCCGGACGCATCATCCCCGGCGGGCCCGCAGCTGCCGGCGCTTTTTCGTATACGCGATCATTTTTTTGTTGACATATAGGTGTCATAGCACTAATATGCCTTAGGATTTGGCATTTTTTTTTGCCAGTGCAGACATAACTATGTATTTGCGCCGATATGTCATTGAATGATTCACTGCGCGGGCGGCGCACGCCCCGCGCACGAGCAGACGAAAGGCACGCGCGTCTATGAAGAAGAGAACGACGATCTATATGGACGAGGAGCTTCACAAGAAGGTGCGGATGCTGGCGATCCGGGAGAACACGACGATGGCGAGGATCTTCGTCCACGCGCTGCGGCGCTACCTCGCCGAGCTGCAGGAGGACCCGCGGCAGGAGAAGTTCCCCCAGTTGCTGACCTCCCCGGAAAAGGCGATCCGCTGAAAGGCCGGGCCATGCGCGTCGCGCTCACCTACAACCTCAAGCCGCAGGCCTCGACGGCCCCGCGCCCCGACTATTTCGCCGAGTGGGACGACTCCGCCACCATCGAGGCCGTCTCGACGGCGCTCGCGGGCGGGGGGCGGGAGGTCGTCGGGATCGAGGCGGACCGCGACCTCGCGGAGAAGCTGAAGCGGGTGCGCCCCGACATCGTCTTCAACATCGCCGAGGGGATCGATTCCCCCAGCAGGGAGTCGCAGGTCCCGGTCATCTGCGAGATGCTGGAGATCCCGTACACCGGTTCGGACGCGTTCACCCTCGCGGCCTGCCTGAACAAGGCGCGCGCCAAGGAGATCATGTCGTTCCACCGCGTCTCCACGCCGCCGTTCCGGGTGATGGCCTCCCCGGACGAACCGCTGAACGGGATGCGTTTCCCGGTCATCGTGAAGCCGCTCTGGGAGGGGTCGAGCATGGGCATCCGCGACGACGCGGTGGTGGAGACGGCGGATGCGCTCCCCGCGCGCCTGGGGCGGATCCTCGAGGAGTACCGGCAGCCGGCGCTCGTCGAATCGTATCTCGACGGCAGGGAGTTCACCGCCGCCTTGTTGGGCAACGGCGACGAGGTGCGGGTGCTGCCGCTCGTGGAGATCGACTTCGCGACGCTCCCCGCGGGGGCGCGGCGCATCTACTCCTGGGAGGCCAAGTGGGTCTGGGACCGTCCCGAGGCGCCGCTGAAAATCTTCTCGTGCCCGGCGGCCGTGAAGGTCGGCCTGCGGCGCGACATCGAGGAGGTCTGCACGCGGGCGTACCGGGCGCTCGGCTGCCGGGACTGGTGCCGCATCGACGTTCGCCTGGACGGCGACGCGGCGCCCCACGTGATCGAGCTCAACCCCCTGCCGGGGATCCTCCCCGACCCGGATGAGAACTCCTGCTTCCCAAAGGCGGCGCGGGCCGCCGGGATGAACTACGGGGAGCTGGTGCGGGAGGTGCTCCGTATCGCCTGCAGGCGCTGCGGGCTGAACGGGGAGGGGGCGCGATGACGGCGCCGCCTATCCGCCCCGCGGAGCCGGGGGATCGGGCGGAGATCGAGCGTCTCCTCTCCGCGGCGAAGGAGTTCAGGGCGGAGGAGGTCGCGTGCGCGCTCGAGCTGTTCGACGAGTCGTGCGCGGGCGGCGACGGCGACGAGGAGTACCACGTCCTCTGCGCCGAGGCGGAGGGGGGCGGGATCGCGGGCTTCGCCTGCTGGGGGAAGACCCCGCTGACGCGGGCCACGGCCGATCTGTACTGGATCGCCACGGACCCGGCGAGACGGCGGAGCGGCGTGGGGAGACGTCTGCTGCGGCAGGTCGAGCAGGCGCTCGCGGAACGGGCGATAGCCCTCCTCGTCGCGGAGACGTCGTCGCTCCCCTCCTACGCGCATGCGCGGGCGTTCTACGAGAAGGAGGGATTCGCGGAGGAGTCGCGCATCAGGGATTTCTACGCGCCCGGCGACGACCGGGTGATCTACTGCAAGAGGCTATGAAAACCATACCGACCGCCCCCCGCACGCGGGGGACGCAGAAGGAGGAGGTCACGTTGCCTACGCGACCCGTTGGCGCGATCTGGAAGGATGTCCCGGAGACGGACTGGAACAACTGGAAATGGCAGATGCGGCACCGGGTCGTCACCCTCGCCGAGCTCTCCCGCCTGATCCCCCTCACCAAGGACGAGGAGGCGGGCATCCGGCGCGAGGCGAACAGGCTGCCGATGGCGATCCCCCCGCACTTCCTCTCGCTCATCGACCCCGACAACCCGGAGTGCCCGCTGCGGAGGCAGGTGATCCCCCGCATCGAGGAGCATTTTGCCTGCTCGCGCGACATGGAGGACCCGTGCGGGGAGGAGAAGGACTCCCCGGTCCCGCGGGTCGTCCACCGTTACCCGGACCGCGTCCTCCTCATCGCGACCGAGGCGTGCGTCTCCTACTGCCGCTACTGCACCCGCAAGCGCATCGTGGGCACCACGCAGCACAGCATCAGCGCCGACGAGCTCGCGCGGGCCTGCGACTACATCGCGGGTAACCGGAAGATCCGCGACGTCCTCGTCTCGGGGGGCGACCCGCTCGTCTTCTGCGACGACCGGCTCGAGGGGATCCTCAAGGCGCTCCGCGCCATCAAGCACGTGGAGGTCATCCGGATCGGGACGCGCGCGCCGGTCTTCCTCCCCCAGCGCATCACCCCGGAGCTCGTGGCGATGCTGCGGAAATACCACCCGCTCTACATGAGCATCCACTTCTCGCACCCGCGCGAGCTCAGCCCCGCGACCGTGCGGGCCTGCGAGATGCTCGCCGACGCCGGCATCCCGCTCGGGAGCCAGACCGTCATCCTCAAGGGGGTCAACGACAACCCGCCGACGGTGAAGCGGCTGATGCACGAGCTCATGCGGGCGCGCGTGCGGCCGTACTACCTGTACCAGTGCGACCTCGCGGTCGGCACGGAGCATTTCCGCACGCCGATCTCCACCGGCATCAACATCATCGAGAAGCTGCGCGGCCACACCTCCGGCTACGCGGTGCCGACCTTCGTGGTGGACGCCCCGGGGGGCGGCGGCAAGATCCCGCTCGGCCCGAGCTACTTCATCTCCATCGTCGAGGGGCGGGTGGTGCTGAGGAACTACGAGGGGAAGATCTTCGAGTATCCGGAGCCGATGGACGCGCGGCGGCTCAAGGTGAAGCTCCGGAGGGAGGAGATCTCGGAGAGGAGCCGCCCGCTGCTGGTGTCGTGAGGGGCGTTTCTTTTCGATAATTGCACGTTGACAAGCCCCGGCCGCGGTAGTACCTTACCGGCAGGGTTGGGCATTGCGTATGCGCGCGGAAGGAGGTGGCGGTTGAAGAAGTGCGTGGCGGCCGTTCTCACGATGACGTGCGGTGTGCTGTGCGTGGCCGCGCCGGTCCTCGCCGACCAGGGGGCGTACCCCGCCGCCCCGCCGCAGGAGCCGTCGTTCGCGGCCCCGTCCGGAGAGGCGTCGTCTCCGGCTGAGCCGAAGGGCGACCTGGATCCGCGGTGGGTCGGGGCGATGTCCGCGGTCATCCCCTGCACCGGGCAGTGGTACAACGGGGAGCTGCTGACCTGGAAGACCGCCGCGATGGCGGTGCTCGAGGGCGGCTCCATCTTCGTCCTCGTCTACTTCCTGGTCGAGGGTCCCCGGCCCGTGGCGTTCGCCGGCGGCGGCGGGATGCTCATCGCGCACACCTGGAGCGCGTGGGACGCCTGGAACGTTGCCAAGAAGAATCAGGGCCTGGCCCTCAACATGGACCAGGAGCGGCAGCGGGTCATGGTGAGCTACAACGTCCCCTTCTGAAGCGCCCCGTGCGCAACGGATCGAGCCCCCGGGCCTCGCGGCCCGGGGGTTTTTCTTTCGTCCCCGCCCGCCCCGCCGCCCCCCGCGCCCGCGGGCCGTCCGCGCCCGATCCCGGTAGGCCCCTCCCGCCGGCCGTGGTAGAATGACGGGCACACGGCGGGGGCATCGACGGCAATGCGCTTCATCACCGAACTCGGCAGGATCGCCTCCTTCGGCGCGCAGACCCTCTACTGGGCCGCCCGCCCGCCGTGGTTTTTCCGGGAGACGTTCAGGCAGATGGCCCTCACCGCGGAGCGCTGCCTCATCCCCGTGATCGCGGTCGTGGCCCCGTTCGGGATGGTCATCACGCTGCAGGGGCTCGCGATCGTGAACCTGTTCGGCGTCGAGCGGATGCTCGGCAGCATCCTCGTCGTCTCGCTTCTGCGCGAGCTCTCCCCGGGCCTCACCGGCATCATGATGGCGGCGCAGGCGGGGAGCACGGCCGCGGCGGAACTCGGCACGATGCGCCTCAGGGAGGAGACCGACGCGCTCGCCGTGATGGCCGTGAACCCGTTCCAGTACCTCGTCGTCCCCCGGCTGATCGCCCTCACCCTGGCCTGCCCGCTCATCAACGCGATCGCCTGCTCCAGCGGCATCGCGACCGGCTACGCGGCCGCGGTTTTGCTGAAGGGGGTGAACCGGGGGGCGTTCGCGGCGAACCTGTACGGCTTCGTGCGGGCCGCCGACCTCTGGGGGGGGATCGTGAAGACGCTCGTCTTCGGCTTCATCATCGGGCTCGTGAGCTGCTACTACGGTTCCACCGTCAGGGGGGGCGCGGAGGGGGTGGGGAAAGCCGCCAACGACGCCGTCGTGCGGTCGATCATCGCCTTTCTCGGGATCAACTATTTTCTGACCTCGGCGCTGCTGTCGATGGCGGGATAGCGGCGGCGGGGACGGACGCCGCAGGCGCCGGAGAGGGAGGGACGGATGCGAGCGGAAGGCGAAGCCGCCGGGCGCGCGGCGCCCGCGCGCCTCCTTGCGCAGACGGGACGATGGTGGCTCTTCTGCGCCCGCACGGCGCGCGCGGCGGCCGCGGCCCCCCCGCCCCTTGCCTGGATCCTCGAGGAGGCGTACCGGATCGGCGTCGGGTCGCTCTTCATCGTCTGCGCCGTCTCCCTCTTCATCGGGAGCACCATCGCGCTCCAGGGCTGGCACGCCTTCCGGCAGTTCGGGGGGGAGGGGCTCGTCGGGATCTTCGTCGCGCTCGCCTGCGTCCGAGAGATGGGGCCGATCGTGGCGGGCTCGATGGTGGCGGCGAAGGCGGGGACGGCGATGGCCGCCTCGGTCGCCGCGATGCGGGTGAAGGGCCAGATCGACGCCCTCGAGGTGATGGCGGTCAACCCGTACCGCGCCCTGGCGGCGCCGCGGATCGCCGCCGCCCTCATCGCCCTGCCGATCCTCGTGATCTTCGCCGATTTCTTCACCGTGCTGGCGGGCTACCTCGTGGCCGTGCGCCAGCTCGGGGTCGACCCGGGGACGTTCATGGAGAACGTGCGGAGCAGCGTCGGGCTCCTCGACCTCTGGTACGGTATGGCGAAGGGGGCGGTCTTCGCGGCGATGATCTCCACCCTGAGCTGTTGCCACGGCTTCCACTCCGCCCCCGGCCCCGAGGGGGTGGGGCGCGCCACCAACCGGGCCGTCGTGAGCGTCTGCGTGGTGTGCATCGTGCTGAACTACTTCTTGAGCGAGCTGATGTACGGGTGAGACCGTGATCGAGTACCGCAACGTCTGCAAGTCGTTCGACGGCGTCCGTGTGCTCGCGGACGTCTCCTGCTCCCTCCCCGAGTCGAAAATCACCGTCTTCGTCGGGCCGAGCGGCGTGGGGAAGAGCGTCTTGATGCGGATGATCGTGGGCCTGGAGAGACCCGACTCGGGCGCGGTCCTCGTCGGCGGGGAGAACGTCGCGGCGCTGGACGAGCGCGGCCTCTACCGCCTGCGGCGCAGGATGGGGATGCTCTTCCAGGACGGCGCCCTGTTCGACTCGATGACCGCCGGGGAGAACGTCGCCTTCCCCCTGCGCCGGCACACCCGGCTCTCCGAGCGCGAGATCGAGCGCGTCGTGGCCGAGAAACTCGCGCTTGTCGGGATGCCGGACTGCGCCCCCAAATACCCGTCGGAGCTCTCCGGCGGGATGCGCAAGCGCGTCGGCCTGGCCCGCGCCATCGCCCTCGAGCCGGAGATCGTCCTCTTCGACGAGCCGACCTCCGGCCTCGACCCGCTGATGGCGGACGCCATCGACGACCTGATCCTCGACATGCAGCGCACGCTCGGCTGCACCTTCGTGGTGAACAGCCACGACATCCCCGGGACGTTCAAGATCGCGGACTCCATCGGGGTCCTCCACGACGAACGTCTCGTCGCCTTCGGGGAAAGGGAGGAGATCATCCGCTCGCACGACCCGGTGCTGACGAACTTCTTCGCCAGGCACCGGGGCCGATAACGGCGCCGCGAGACGGCGCCACAAACCACGATCAGACGCATTCGACAGGAGGCAGACGATGCGCACACGCTTCAGGTACGAAATCTCGGTGGGGCTCTTCGTCGTCGCGGCGGCGCTGCTCCTCGGCTTCATCTCGCTGAAGATCTCCCGCGCCCGGGTGCGGGACGGCGTCGAGGTGTCGTTCCTCTTCCCCCACGCCTGCGGCCTCGTCAAGGACTCGCCGGTGGCGGTGGCGGGGGTCGAGGTGGGCTACGTCACGGGGCTTCGCCTCGAAGGGGGGAAGGCGCTCGTGGGGGCGCGCGTGAGCGCGGCGGCGGGGCTCAGGAGCGACCTGCGCGCCCGTATCCGCTCCAGGAGCCTCCTCGGCGAACCGTACCTCGAACTCGTCCCGTCGGGCGGCTCGGCGCCGCTCCTGCGGGACGGCGACCGGATCGACGCCGCCGTCTCCCCGGTCCAGATCGACCAGCTGGTCGCGTGGCTCGGCCGCCTCCTCGAGCGCATCGACCCCGACGACGCCGCGCGCCTCGTCGACGCCCTCGCGCGGGACCCCGAGGCGGCCGCGCGGATCGTGAGGAACGCCGACGCGCTCCTCGGCCGCCTGGCCGCGACCGACGCCGAGGCGCTGCGGAACTTCGTCCGGGAACTCAGCATACGCGCGAGGCTCTTCTAGGATGCGCCGCATCGCCCTCTACCTCAGCGGACACGGCCTCGGCCACGCGATGCGGATGAAGGAGCTGCTCTTCCGCATCCGGGAACGCGCCCCCTCCGCGGCCCTCTACGTGACCGGCCCGGTGCCGCGCTGGGTCTTTGAGGAGCCGCCCGCCGTGCCGGTGCGCCTCCGCCCGCTCCGTTGCGATGTCGGGGCGATTCAAGACGACAGTCTGCGCCTCGACGTGCGCCGCACGATCGAGGAGAACGAGAGGTTCTACCGGGACGCCGACGCCCTCGTGCGGCGGGAGGCGGCGTTCCTCCGGGCCGAACGGATCGACCTCGTCGTGGGGGACATCCCCCCCCTCGCCTTCCTCGCCGCCTCGGAGGCGCGCCGGCCGAGCGTCGCCGTCGGCAACTTCTCGTGGGACTGGATCTACGAGGAGTACGCGGCGGAACGCGCCTCCTTCGGCTCCGTCGTGGAGCTCGCGCGCGAGGCGTACCGGCGGGCGGACCTCCTGCTCCGTCTCCCGATGCACGGGGCGATGGAGGCGTTCCGCCGGGTGCGGGACATCCCCCTCATCGCGCGGAAGGCCGCGACGCCCCGCCGGGAGGTGCGCCGGAGGCTCGGGATCGCCGACGGGGAGCGGCGAAAGGTGATCTTCATCTCGATGGGCGGGCACGCCGGGGCCGAGATCCGGGAGAGCGGCCGGGCCGACTTCGGCGGCCATCTCTACCTGTCGTACTTCCGGCCGGCCGCGCGGATCCCGAACCTGATCCTGATCGCCGACCGGGCGGGGATCGCCCACCCCGACATCGTCGCGGCGAGCGACTGCGTGATCAGCAAGCCCGGCTACTGCACCGTCGCCGAGTGCATCGCGAACGAAACGCCGCTCGTCTACACCTCGCGCGACCATTTCCGGGAGTACGCCGTGATGGCGGAGGGGGCCGCGCGCTACTGCCGCGCGCGGCTCCTGCCGAGGGAGGATTTCCACGCGGGTGCGTGGGCGGAACAGATCGAGGCGCTCCTCGCCGGACCGCCGCGGCGGCCGGAGGCGCTGCGCACAAACGGCGCGGAGGAGGCGGCGGGGATCATCCTGGAGGCGGCGGAGAAGTCCGCATAGCCCCTCCAGGAGCCGCGCGCGAGAAGACGGCCCGGTCGACGGGGCGGACCCGCGCGCCGTCTACCGGCTCCGGCGCGTGTTCTCCCAGGTCCTGGTCAGCATATCCATGATCCTGCGGTTGCCCTGGAGAAGCTGGTCGAGTTTCTGGTTGATCGAGGCCAGATCCCGCGAGATGTTCTGTTGCGCGTACGCCTGCGCCTGGGACGGATACCCGACCTGCGACTCCCCCCGGCGCGGGGAGAGCACGAGCAGGGAGGCGGCGAATCCCGCCGCCATTCCGATCCCGACGAGGCCCGCGCGCGCGCGCATACTCTTCATGGGGCGCCTCCTTTCGCGTCCTTCCGTCAGTACAGTATACACCGAGCGCGGCTGCATGTCACCATGCCGCCCCCTCCGGCAATGCGTATTGGGGGCGGACCACGATAATTCGTTGCGGAAGTGGATGTTGCGACTATTCTGGCCCCTAAAAAGGGCTTTTTCAGCATAACTCATTCCGGCACAATACAATATCGTGGTCCGACCCCAATGCTCCTCTCTGCTCCTCTCGGATGCAGCTCCACAGGTCCCGCGCCGCATATCCCACCATGAAGCCAAGGTCTTGCCTGTCAGGATCGAAATCCCACACACTGTGTCTCGTTCGTGGCACGGTATCCTCTCCTTTCTTTCCTGCCCGATTGGACCGGAGAGGATACCTTTGTTGTCCCCCTGTTCCCTTGCCCTTTTCACCCCCCTCCCGGGGACTTCTTCCTCCTTTTGCATACACTACTTGACGCTGCCCGACCTTCTACCCCCTTCCCCATCCTCCCCCTTCGTGGCATAATCACCCTCGGCGGTCCGATGCCGATACCGGCCTCCCGCCGCGCGCCGACTCGATCTGCAGGAGAAACCCGTTGCACGGAGGGAACCATCTCGTGAGGATACCGTTAGCCGTACCCGCGGCGATCGCCTGTCTCGCATGCGCCGGGTGCACCGCTCCCGGCGGCAGGGCGCCGGGGCAGCCGGATTTCCCCTCGATGGCCAGGGAGATGGCCGGCGAGTTCGGGACGTTCACGGTCGACGTCAAGGACGAGGTCGTGGACAGGGTCCTCGATGAGACCGCGGGGCTGCGGGGGCAGCCGTAACGGATACGCGCCGCGCGCGCGGCGGCGAACCGGGGGCGTGTTCTCATCGCCCCAACGCCGCGGCGCGGACCAGACGCAACGCGCCGCGACCGCAATCGGTCCGCCCGCGCCGGCGGCAGCGGCGGTTCGAGGAGTGAGGCGATGCGGATCTTCCGAAAGATGAAACCCTCCCCGGCGCGAAGGGGCGCGCGCGGCGCACTGCTCGCACTGGCCCTGGCCGGGTGCGTCACGTATACGGGACCGAGATCGAACTTCATCGTGCCCAAGGAGGCTCTGTACGTGACCGGTCCGGATGCGCAGAACCGTGTCGAGGTCGGCGGCTCGATCCGGTTCCGCGAGTACACGCCGCGTTTCGTGACGTATGCGATCAGGAACAAGAACTCGGGAGCGACGGTCGAGGGCTCTCTCACGCCCGGCCACCCGTTCAAGGACTCGATAGCCGCCGGGGTGCACGACAAGATCAAGGTGACCTTCACGGATGACCGGGGAAAAACAAAAAGCAGAACGTTGAAGGTCCCCGCCTCGCGGCGCGCAAGATAGACACGGCAAGGATCCCCTCCGGGATCAACCGGGGCACCCTTTCGCCGTCCAGTGCCGCCTGCCCGTTCCGCCCCGCCCCCCGCCGGCCTGTGTTATACTTTCCCCGTGCGACACCCGCGCCCGTAGCTCAGCTGGACAGAGCAACGGATTTCTAATCCGTCGGCCGCAGGTTCGAGTCCTGCCGGGCGCGCCACAACTATCGTCCCTGGCGCATCGTCTTTCGTTTCCAGGGATAACGGGATCATCGCGAGGCCGGCAGGACGAGAAGCTGCGCTGCAGGAGAGTCTGTTTCGAGCGCAGCCGAGGGGAGTCCTGCCGGGCGCGCCACGACCGCCGTTTCCGGTCATTCGTTTCTCGTTTCCAAAGGGGGAGGGGCAGACGATGAAGACGGCGACGATCTGTATCCTGCTGCTCGCCGCGGCGGGGCGGGCGAGCATCGAGAACCCGACGATCAGGGAGTACCCCCACCTCGGGCTTTTCTACGCCCACACCGGGCAGCACGAGCTCGCCGTGGCAACCTACCGCGCGATGCTCTCCCGCCACCCCGACGCGGGTGAGGCGCAGGAGGGCTGGCTGGAACTCGGCGTCTGTTGCCGTGAACTGCTGCGGCAGGCGTTGGCCGATCTCGCGCGGGCCAGGGAGGGCGGGGCGCCGAAACGGGAGATCGAGGAGATCGAGTCGAAGGCCTCCTCGTGGATGACCCAGGCGCTCGCCGCCTACCAGACGGTCCTCGCCCGGTACCCCGCCTCGCGGGCGGAGGCGATCATCGGCACGGGGGACGTTCTGGCGGCGTTCGGCGCGGAGAAGGCGGACGAGGCGCGGCGCGAGTACCTGAAGGTGGTCGACGGCTATCCCGAGGAGGCGGCGCGGGCGCAGGTTTTGATCGGCGACCTGCTCGCCGCCACGGGGGATCCGGCCGGGGCGAAGACGGCCTACCGCCTGGCGGTGCTGTCGTTCCCCGAGATCGCGCCGCTGGCGATGATGCGCCTCGCCGACCTCCTGTTCGCGGAGGGGGCGTTCGGCGAGGCCGCGGACGCCTGCACCTCCCTCGTCGAGGGGATGGCGGTGGACGGCGCCTACGACCACAGACTCCACCCGATCGGCGACATACTGGAGAGGGCCATCGCCCGGCGCGGCGAGGCGGAGCGGGCCCTCGGCAACAGGGACGCCGAGCTCTCGGGCTACGCCGACGCCGCGACCCGGTACGACGGCACGCGCGCGGCCGCGGCCGCCCGGTTCGAGTCGGCCGAGGCGCTCGACCATTACGGGAAGGGGGACGAGGCGGCGGGCACGCTCGAGGCGGTCGTCTCCCGTTTCCCCAAGAGCGTCTGGGCGGTCCGGGCGCGGATGCGCCTGGCCGCGATGCGGGGGGCCTCGGCGCGCGCGGTCGAGCAGTACCGGGGGATCGCGGACTCCTGGCCGCAGAGCATCTACTGGGTCGAGGCGCAGATGCGGATCGCGGACACGTGGAGGAGGATCGCCGAGGCCGAGGAGGAGGCGGACAAGAAGAAGGAGGCGCGGACGAAGGCGCGCGCCGCCTGCGAGGAGATCGTGGCGCGCTGGCCCGCGTGCCCCGAGACCGCGAAGGCGAAGGAACTCCTCGCCGCCATCCCTGCGCCGTGACCGCGCCCCCCGTCCGGATCGTCAGGCAGACGGACCGGCCGAGAGGCGAAGGTCAACCGCCGGCCGGATCCCGCCCCCTCCGCGCCGGGGCATGTCAGATCTTCAGGTAGACGAATCGGGCGACGAAGAGCGCCGCGCAGACGTAGATGAGCCACGGCACCTCCCGCCCGCGCCCCGCGGCGAGCTTGATGGCCGCGAAGAGGATGAAGCCGAAGGCGATGGCGGTGGCGATGCTGAAGGTGAGCGGCATCAGGATGACGATGAGGAACGCCGGGATCGATTCGGTGCAGTCGCGCCAGTCGATCTTCACGACCGGCTGGAGCATCATGCTCCCGACGATGATCAGACCGGGCGCCGTCACCGGATGGAGCAGCGCCCCGGCGATCTCGACGCCCCCGCCGATCATCCTGACCAGCGGCGAGAAGAAGATCGCGGCGACGAAGAGCAGCCCGGTGACGACGCTCGCCAGGCCCGACCTCCCCCCGCAGGCGATCCCGCTCGCGCTCTCCACGTAGGAGGTGACGACGGGGGTGCCGCACACCGCCCCCGCGCAGGTCCCCACCGCGTCGACGAGCATCGCCTTCCCGACCCGCGGGAACCTCCCGTTCTTGATGAACCCCCCGAGCTCGCCCACGCCGGCGAGCGTCCCCACCGTGTCGAAGACGTCCATGAACAGGAACACGAGGATGATGGAGACGAGCCCCATCTGCATCGCCCCGGCGAGGTCCATCTGGAGCAGGGTGGGCATCATCGAGGGGGGCGCCGCCGCGATCCCCTGGTAGCGCACGATCCCGAGCGGGATCCCGGCGAGGGCGGTGGCGAGCATCCCCCAGAGGATGGCCCCCTTCACCCCCCGGACCAGCAGGGCGCCGGTCAGCACGAGCCCGCCGAGCGACAGGAGCGCCGGCCGACTCATCACGTCGCCGAGGGAGACGAAGGTGGCGGGGTCGGCGACGATCAGCCCGGCGTCCTTCAGGCCCACGAAGGCGATCAGGAGGCCGATGCCGCAGGCGACCGCGTGCCGGAGCGACTCGGGGATCGCGTCCATGATCGCCTGCCGGATCCTCGTGAGCGTGAGGACGATGAAGATGAGCCCCTCGATGAAGACGCAGCCGAGGGCGACGCGCCACGGCACCCCCATCCCGAGGCAGACGGTGTAGGTGAAGAAGGCGTTCTCGCCCATCCCGGGGGCGAGGGCGATCGGGTAGTTCACCCAGACTCCCATCAGGATCGTCGCGAAGGCGGCGGAGAGACAGGTGGCCATCATCGCCGCCCCGAAATCCATCCCGGTGGCCGAGATCATCGCGGGGTTGACGAAGATGATGTACGCCATCGTCATGAAGGTGGTCACCCCGGCGACCATCTCCGTGCGGACGTTCGTGCCGAGCGCGCCGAGGCCGAAGTATCTCTCGAGTGCCCTTTTCATCCCGAAACCCTCCCGTGTGCGGCGGCGCCAGGAGGATAGCACAGCGCGGAAAGCCGTGTCCAATCCGGGAACTGGTCATGGACATACTGCCCTGATGGTGTCATCGAAATCGGGATCGGGATCGCCATCGGGATCGAAACGGAACGGCACTCGGATACGAGCGACCAGGATCTATACCGGGTGCGGGAGAAGATTGCGATCCACGAGGGGAACGAGATCGATCCCGTTCCCGATCCCGTTCCCGTTCCCAATCCCGTTCCCGATCCCGATCCCGATAGCGATTTCGATTTGGATGCGCGCACGCCTCGACACGCGGTTGGGCAAACGACTTTTCGCTTGACGCCCCCCGCGGATGATGTTGAACTGACCGCAGGGCTTAAGCCCCGGAAGGGAGGCCTTCGATGCGAGTCTCCTCGTTGCGTGCCGCCGTCGTTCTCCCCCTCATTCTCCTCCTCGCCATCCCCGCATTTGAAGCCGCCGCGTCGGGACTGGACTTTTCCACCTACCTCGGCGGGAAGGATAATGATTCGGTCCGCGACATGGCGATGGATTCCAACGGGAACATCTATCTTGTCGGGACCACCGAGCCGCCGCCCGAAGGGGGTTCTCTCAAAGGCGATTTCCCCACGCACACTCCCTTCAATCTCTGCACAAAACCCAATCGGGGCGGGCATGACGATCGCGCCGGCGATCTCTTTATCTCGAGGTTCTCATCCGGGGGGCAGCGCCTCTCCTCGACGTATTTCGGCGGGGACAAGGACGATTATGCCTGCGCGATCGCCGTGTGGAACGGCAGCATCTTCGTCGCGGGACACACAGGGAGAGCCTCATCAGACACGGAATCGAAAAACCTCCCCACCAAAGAGGGCGCCTACAAAGAGAATGGCAGCGGCGTCTTCGTCACCAAATTCGATTCTCCGTGCCAAACGATGCTGGCCTCCACGCTCATCGAGGGCACCGATGTCACGGACATGGCGCTGGATCAGGCCGGGTCCCCCATCGTGGTCGGGTACTGGAACGGCGGGAACTTCACCACCACAGAGAACGCGTATCAGAAAAAATGTAAGGGCGGCTGGGATGGCATCATCGTGAAGCTCGACCCCGATCTGAGCCGCGTCGTCTACGCCAGCTTCCTCGGCGGCAGAGAGGACGACGAGATCACAGGCATCACGACGGCTCCGGACGGGTCGTTCTACGTCGTGGGGAGAACGGCATCGCCGAATTTCCCCGTCTCGCAGGACTCCCTCCAGCCGAACTACCCCCCGCAGTCCACGGGAAACGGCTTCGTCGTCCGTTTCTCGAGCGACTGCCGCTTCGAGCGGTCGACGCTCCTGGGCGCGTGGAGCATCGACGGCCTAAAGAACAACGCCTCCAACCTGGAATCCGTCGCCACGGACTCCTCCGGCAACGTGTATGTGGCGGGAACGTACACGCGGAACGGCATGGACGGGGGGTCGCAGCAGAGCGAGGCGTTCGCAGCCAAACTCACCCCGCGCCTCGGCGATCTGTTTTACTACAAGCCCCTCTACGGGCTCACGGAGCGCGACGGCTGGACGAACGCCCACTCGATCGCCGTCGACGAAAACGGTTCCGCGCTCGTCGCGGGGATGACCACCTTCGACGATTTCCCCGTGGTGCATCAGTACCAGGAGTCCCGCGCCGGAGATAGGGACCTGTTCCTGACGAAACTCTCGCCCGGCGGGGAGTTCATCACCTATTCGACCTACCTCGGCGGCGCCGGGAACGACGCGGCGCCGGTCGTGGCCATCGCCCCGGACGGAAACGCCGTCGTCGCCGGCACCACCGCGTCGACCGACTTCCCGGTCGACAGCTACCCGTACCAGAAAGAGTTCAAGGGAGGGAAGGACGCGTGCATAAGCGCCCTCACCACCGCCCCCTCCAGCAACGTCAACGCGGCGAACCTCGGCCTCCTCCTCTCCTCCCCCCGGCTGCGGTCGGGCGACCTCCTCTCCATGTCGATATCCCTCGGCAAGGATATCGACACCGCGTTCGACGCCTACATCGGCGTGTCGAACAACACGACGGGGCAGATCGCGAGCATCCTCCTCAACGGCTACGTGGATGACGGCCTGTTCCCGTGCGCCCGGGGGATGCAGGGGTTGAAGGCGCCGGTCCTGCACTCGGTCTGGAAGAACATGGCGGTGACCCCGAGTTTGGCGGGGTCGTGGACGCTCTACGTCGTCACGACCGACCCCGGCCGGCTCCCCGAGGGGGTCGGGAGCGTCAACGACCTCAAGGAGTTCGAGCTTCTGGGCAAACTCCCGAAATACGCGCAGACGATCTACACGATGGACTGCGTCCTGTCCGCCTCCAGGGTTCACTGAGCGGGGGGGCGGGGCGCGTCGCCATTTCGCGCCTGATCTCCTCGCATCCGCCGACAAGGCGGCCGTCTTTTCGAGACGGCGGCCGCGACGCCTTTGCCGTTCCTCTCTTCGCCGTGAAATCGCCGCCCCCACGTTCTCGACGCGGTCCCATGGCCCGCCGCGGCGGCAGCTGATGGTATACTGTGACGCACCGCACACAGGGAGGGCACGCCTCATGAAGGTCGTCGCGTTCAACGGGAGCGCCCGGAGGGACGGGAACACCGCGATACTCATCCGGGCGGTATTCGCGGAGCTCCAGCGGGAAGGGATCGAGACCGAGCTGATACAGCTCGCCGGGGAGCGGATCGGCGGCTGCACGGCCTGCGGCGCCTGCCTGAAGAACAAGAACCGCCGCTGCGCGATCGACGACGACATCGCGAACACCTGCATCGCGAAGATGTTCGAAGCGGACGGCGTCATCCTCGGATCCCCCACCTACTTCGCCGACGCCACGGCGGAGATGAAGGCCCTGATCGACCGGGCCGGCTACGTCGCGCGGGCGAACGGCGACATGCTCCGGCGCAAGGCCGGCGCGGCGGTCGTGGCGGCGCGGCGCGGCGGGGCGATTCACACCTTCGACACGCTCAACCATTTCTTCTTCATCGGCCAGATGGTCGTCCCCGGATCCTGCTACTGGAACGTCGGGATCGGGAGGGAGATCGGCGAGGTGGAGCGGGACGAGGAGGGGATGGAGACGATGCGCCTCCTCGGCGAGAACATGGCCTGGCTGCTGAAGAAGCTCAACGGATAGCGAATGCCGGAGCACGTTGTGTAGTCACCGCACACGGCGGAATCCCCGGGCGTTTCGGAACCCGGGGATTTTTTATCCTTTTTTTGTTTGACATACCTGCGCCGGTATGCCAGTATGCGCCCGAGGGCTGCAACGGGTGTCGTGGAACACGTCGTCATACCAGTCTCAAACCAACTCAACTACCGGAGCGGGGGCGTCCATGGACGAGCGGATGATGCACGAGGATTGCGTGGCGGGGAGGAGCTACCTGGTCGACATCAAGGGGAAGAGGTTCGAGGCCCGCTTCAAGGGCTACCCCGACGGCGACCAGTACAACCCGGTCTTCGAGATCCGGGACGGGCAGGGAAGCGTCAAGATTCTGGGGGAGTGCCGGGTGGAGTAGCGTTCCGGCGACAGGGGCAGCGCCGGATCACGCGGGGGGAGGGCCTGCAGGCCCTCCCCTTTTTCTTTCCGGGGCGCGGCGCATTTCGCGGACGCCCGCAGCGTGCCGAACGCGCCCGAGCCGCGCTGCCGCCCGGGCCGCGGATACCCCCGCCGCGGCCGGCCTTCTTTCCCCTGCGCGGCCCCGCCTTTGCTATACTATGATCCCATGAGCCGGAATCGTCTCCCCTCCCCCGAACAGATCCTGGGATTCATCGCATCCCCGCGCTACCGCCCGATGCGGCGGGCCGAGCTGTGCCGCGCGTTCGAACTCTCCGGCGACGACGCCCGCGATCTCCGCAAGACGCTCAAGGAACTCGAGCGCGCCGGGCGCCTCGTCCGGGTCAAGGGGAGCCGCTACGCCGTCCCTGCGGAGGTGAACCTCGTCACCGGGAAGCTCCAGGTGCACCCGCGCGGATTCGGCTTCGTCGAGCCCGCCGGAGAGGCCGGCGGCGACGTGTACATCCACGGCGAGAACATGGGCGGCGCGATGCACGGCGACACCGTGGCGGTCAGGATGCTCGAGGAGGGGCGCGGGCGCCGCGGGCGGGGCGACGGGCGGCGCGAGGGGCGCGTCGTCGAGATCCTCGCGCGCGCCAACGAGATCGTCGTGGGGACGGTCGAGAAGACCGGCGCCCTGCTGCGCGTCGCCCCCGACAACCCGCGCCTCGTGCGCGACGTCTACATCGCCGCCGGCGACGCCGGGGGGGCGCGGCCGGGACAGAAGGTCCTCGTCCGGGTCACGAACTGGGGCACGCAGCAGGCGAACCCCGAGGGGGTGATCACGGAGGTGCTCGGCGAGGCGGGCGAGCCGGAGACCGACCTCCTCGCCATCATCCACGACCACAAGCTCCGCATCCAGTACCCGCCGGCGGCGCTCAAAGAGGCGCGGAGCGTCGCCCAAAAGCCCGGCCCGGCCGACCTCGGGGGGCGCGAGGATTTGCGCGGGGAGATCATCTTCACCGTGGACCCGGAGACCGCGAAGGACTTCGACGACGCGGTCTCCCTCTCCCGGAAGGGGACCGACTGGATCCTCGGCGTGCACATCGCCGACGTCTCGCACTACGTCCGGCCGGGAGGCCCGATCGACGACGAGGCGCGCCGCCGCGGCACGAGCGTCTACTTCCCGGGGCGCGTCCTGCCGATGCTCCCCGAGGCCCTCTCCAACGACGCCTGCAGCCTCAGGGAGGGCGAGGACCGCCTCGCCCTGAGCGCCTTCGTCACCGTCTCCCCCGAGGGGGTCGTGAAGGCGAGCCGCTTCGCCCCGACCGTCATCCGCTCGCGCAGGCGCTTCACCTACGCCCGGGTGAGCGCCCTCCTCGGCGGCGAGGCGCTCCCGGAGGGGGAGGCCGAGCGCCTCATCCTCCCGGTCTTGCGGGAGATGGAGCGGCTGGCGGGCCTCCTCAGGAGGCGCCGATTCGCGCGCGGCGCCATCAATCTCGACATGCCGGAGGCGGTGATCGAGTTCGACGACGAGGGGCGCATCGCCGCCGTGCGGCGCGAGGAGCACGACATCTCCCACATCCTGATCGAGGAGTTCATGCTCGCGGCCAACGAGGCGGTCGGCGCCTTCTTCACCGCCCGGCGCGCCCCCGCGCTCTGGCGGGTGCACGAGAAGCCCGACGAGAAGAAGCTCCTGGAGTACCTCGACCTGATCAAGCCGTTCGGGCACACGATACGCGACTTCCGCGATCCCCGGGCCATCCAGCAGTTCCTCGACCGGGTGCAGGGGAAACCGGAGGCGTACGCCCTCCACCTCAGCTTCCTGCGCTCCCTGAAACTCGCCGTCTACTCGACCCGCAACGTCGGCCACTACGGCCTCGGCTGCCCGCACTACCTCTACTTCACCTCCCCGATCCGGCGCTACCCGGACCTCGTCACGCACCGGTTCTTGAAGGAGCTCTGCGCCGGCGCAAAGGTGTCGCCGCCCGCGGATCTGCCGGGGCTGGCCGCGCACTGTTCCGAGGCCGAGCAGACCGCGGAGGACGCCGAGCGGGAGTGCGTGAAACTGCGGAAGCTCCAGTACCTCAGCGGGCACCTCCTGGACGGGACGATCGACGAGTTGCAGGGGGTCATCACCGGCGTCCGCGACTTCGGCTTCACCGTCTACCTGAACGACTACCTCCTCGACGGGCTCGTGCACGTCTCCTCGCTCACCGACGACTTCTACCGGATGGCCAAAAACCGCTCCTGCATCACGGGCGAACGGACGCGGCGCAGGTTCCGGGTGGGGGAGATCGTCACCGTCAGGATCTCGCGCGTGGACCTTCCGACGAGGCAGGTGGATTTCATCCTCGCCGGGCCGAGCGCGATCCGCCCGCCGCGGAGCTCCCGGCGGCGCGGATTCAGATAGCCGCGGCGCGGCGGGAAAACGAAGCAGGCGCTGCCGGCCGGTGGAACCGCGGAAACGCCGCGAGGCGGAGGAGGGGGTTCGCATGCCGATGAAGGACGCCGTCGAGCAGGTGCTGCGGGCCGAGGCGGACGGCAGGAAACGCCTCGCGCAGGCGCGTCTCGAGGCCGACGCGATGCGCGCCGACGCCGAGCGGAAGGCGGCGGAGATCGCCGCGCGGGCGGAGCGGGAGGCGCGCGAGGAGACCAACCGCGTGCGGTCCGCCGCGCGCCTCGCCGGCGAGGCCGAGCGGGAGCGCATCCTGCGGGAGGCGCAGGAAAACGCCGCGCGCGCCGCGCGCGAGAAGGAGCCGCTCCTCGACGGGGCGGCGAAGGCCGTCATGGAGTTTCTGCTGGGATGATATCGCTCGCGAGATACGCATTCCTGAACGCGTTCCTGCGCGCGCGGCTGCGCGCGCGGCTCGACGAGCGGTTTTTCGCCTCCCTCGCCCGCGCCGCGGACCTCCAGGAGGCGGCCGCGATGCTCCTCGACACCGAGTACCGCCCCGTCGCGGCCGCGATCGAGCGCGGCGCGGCGCCGGAGGCGGCGGAGAAGCTCCTCATCGAGCTCGAGATCGAGCGCCACCGCGCGATCCTCCGCCATGCGAAGGGGGCCGTGGCGGAATTCGTCTTCGCGCTGCTGGAACTGTACGACGTGGGGAAGGTGGAGCGGATCATCCGCATCTGGAGCGAGAAGGCGTGGGAGGAACGCGACGGGATCATCGCGGAGACGATCTGCCGCGAGATCCCGGTGGAGGCGATGCTGAAGGCCTCCGGCATCGAGGAGATCATCCTGCTCCTGGAGGAGACCCCGTACCGAAAGCCGCTCGTCTCCGCCTACCCGCGGTACCGCCGGACCGGGAAGCTGTTCACCCTCGAGTCGGCGATCGAGATCGACTACTACCGGCGCCTGGGCGAGGCCGTGCGCGGGCTCGGCCGCGCGGACCGGCTCGCGGCGGCGCGGATCATCGGCACCGAGGTGGACATCCGCAACATCGAGAACCTCCTCCGCCTGATGCGCTACACCGGGCTGACCGCGGAGGAGGCGCGGCGGACGCTGCTCCCCGGCGGCCACCGGCTGCGCGAGGATCTCCTGCTGCGCGCCTACACGGCGAAAAGCCCCCGCCTCGTCGTCGAGACCCTGGGGGGCGTCTCCCTCCCCCCCCCCTCCGCCGCGCGCGAGGCCGACGCGCTGGAGCAGTTGCGGTTCGTGGGGACGCTCCTCGAGGAGGCGCTCGCCTCGGAGGCTCGGCACGCGCTCGCCGGGTTCCCGTTCGGCATCGGGACCGTCATCGCGTACCTGTCCCTCTCCCGGGCGGAGTCGTGGCGGATCCGGAGGATACTGGCGGGAAAGAGTCTCGGCATCGCGGCGGAGCAGCTCGTCTGAACCGCCGCGGGGGCGGCGGTTCGGCAGCCCGGCCGTCTGGAGGCAACGTGTTCAAGCCGGAAACGATGTCGCAGGTGAATGTCCTCGTCCTCAAGGAGGATCTCGACGCCGTGACCGGCAAAATCGCCGAGGCGGGCGTGATGCATCTGGCCGACTGCGGCGAGATCGGGGACTGGGCGCAGGACCTCGCCGCGGAGGAGACCGGCGAGACGCTCCTTCGGACGGATCGTCTCGAGAAGAAGCTCCGCGAACTCGCCCGGGGGATCGGGATCAGGGAGCTGCCCCGCAGGGTCTCCCGCGCGGCGCAGCGCCTCTCGGCCGCCGACCTCGACGAGTGGGAGGAAAAACTCGCCGCCCTCGACGCCGAGGTCGGGGGGCTGGTCATCGAGCGCGGCTCGAAGGCGCAGGAGCTCGAGAAGCTTCTCGCGATCGCCCGGGAGGCGGCCGCCCTCGGCCCGCTGGCGCGCCTCGACGCCGGCGCGCGCCACTCGTTCCTCGAGATCTCCACCGGGAGGGTCAGCCGCCGCGGCTTCGCCCTCCTCGAGCGCACGCTGGACGGGGTCCCCCACGTCCTGATGCCGCTCGGCTCCGAGGGCGACCGCGTCACGGTGGCGGCGCTCGGGTTGAAGAAAGACAAGGCGGCGCTCGACGCGGCCCTCCGGGAAGCGGCGTTCGAGCCGGTCGCCCCTCCCGCGGGGCAGGCGGGCGACGTCGGGGGCGCCCTGCGCGGGAAGACGGAGGCGCTGCGCGCGCGCATCGAGGCGCTGGACGGGGAGATCGCGGCGGCGCGCGGGCGCTGCCGCGGCCCGCTCGCCGAGCTGAGCGCGCGGATCGCCTGCACGAGGCTCCTCGCCTCCGCGCGCAGCCGCTTCAGGAGGACCGGGAGCGCCAGCCTGATCTCCGGCTGGGTCCCCGACGCCCGCGTGCCGGCCCTCAAGGCGGCGATCGAATCCGCGACCGGCGGCCGCTACTACCTCAATATCCGTCCGCCGGCCGAGGTCCCCGGCGTGGCCGAGGGGCGCGTGAAGGTTCCGGTCCTCTTCAAGAATCCGTTCTTCGCCAGGCCGTTCGAACTCCTCACCGCGACCTACGGCATCCCCGCCTACGGCACGATAGACCCCACGATCTTCGTGGCGGTGACCTTCCTCCTGATGTTCGGCGTGATGTTCGGGGACATCGGGCAGGGACTCGTCCTCGCCCTCATCGGCGCCCTGCTGGTCAGGGGGCGCCGCGCGCCGCAGGTGAAGAAGTCGGGGGCCCTCCTCTTCGCGTGCGGGCTCTCCTCGACCGCGTTCGGCTTCCTGTACGGCAGCTTCTTCGGCGTGGAGAGCTGGTTCAGGCCGCTCTGGGTGCGGCCGATGAGCGACGTCTTCCTGTTCCTCAAGGCGGCGATCTTCCTCGGCATCGCGGTGGTGACCCTCGGCCTCCTCCTCAACATCGCCGACGCCCTCAGGACCCGCGACTGGGTGCGGGGCATCTTCGACAAGGCGGGCCTGCTCGCCGGCGTCATCTACTGGGGGGGCGCGGGGCTCGCCATCAACGCCCTGATGCTCAACGACTCCTCCGTCAGCCCGCGGATCATCCTCTGGGTCGTGGGGACGCCGGTGCTGCTCCTCTTCCTGAAGGCCCCGTTCTCGCGCCTCGCCGGGAAGAGCCCCCGGCTCTTCCCCGACGGACCGCTCACCTATCTCCTCGAGATGGTCATCGAGGTGGTCGAGATCTTCGTCGGCTTCCTCTCGAACACCCTCTCGTTCATACGTGTCGGCGCCTTTGCGCTGGCGCACGGGATGCTCTTTATGGCAGTCTTCAGTTTGTCGGACGTCATCGCCCGCACGCCGGGGGGGACCTACTCATCGGCGCTGATCATCCTGCTGGGGAACCTCCTCATCTTTTGCCTGGAGGGGATGATCGTGACCATACAGGCGGTGCGCCTCGAGTACAACGAGTTCTTCGGCAAGTTCTTCGCGGGGGACGGCGCCGCGTACGAGCCGATCTCGATCGCGGAGACCTGAGGGCGCGGCGAAACCGCCGCCCCCTCGGCGTGCGGCAACAAGGAGGAGACGGATGAACGGTTCGCGGAGCGTAATGCTGAGAAGGTTCACGGGGGCGGCGCTGCTCGTGCCGGTCCTCGCGGCGGCGTGCATAGGCCTCGCGGGCGTCGCCCGCACGGCACACGCCCAGGACGAGGCGGCGGTCAAAAACACGGACCCGAACGTGGTGCGCGGCGCCTTCATCGCCGCCTCGATCGCCGTGGCGGTCGGATCGCTCGCGGCGGGGATCGCGGTCGCCTACGTGGGCGCCGCGGCGATGGGGGCGATCGCCGAGAAGCCGGAACTGGCGGGCCGGGCGATCATCTTCGTCGGGCTCGCCGAGGGGATCGCGATCTGGGGCTGGGTCATCGCGTTCCTCATCCTGATGCGCGTCTGACCGGCGCGGCGCGCGCCAAAAGGAATCGATCGTGGGCTACCTCGTCATCGGCGACGACCAGACGGTGACCGGCTTCCGCCTCGCGGGGATCGAGGGGCGGGCGGCGCGGACGCCGTACGAGGCGCGGGAGGCGTTGAAGGCCGCCGCGGCGGCCGGGGAGGTCTCGGTCGTCGTGATCACCGAACGGATCGCGGCCGCGGTGAAGGCCGAAATCGACGCCTGCCGCCTCCGCGGGAAACCGCTTGTCGTCGAGATCCCGGACCGGCGCGGCCCGATGGAGGGGCGCAAGACCATCCGGGAGCTGGTCAAGGCCGCGGTGGGCGTCACCGTATGAACGCAAACGCACGGCCCGGCCGAGCCGGGGAGACGGAGATGGAACCGCAGGGAGCCGCCGACCTCTGCCGCAGGATCGCCGAGGACGCCGCGGCGCAGGCCGCCGAACTGCTCCGCCTCGCCGCCGAGAAGGCGTCCGCCCGCATCGCGCAGGCGGAGGCGGAGGCGGCGCGCCTCCGCGAGGAGGCGGTCCTCCGGGGCCGCGCCGCGGCCGCGCAGGAGGAGACGCGCCTCCTCGCAAAGGTGCGCCTCGATGCGCGCCGGAACGAGCTCGCGGAGCGCGAGCGGCTCATCGAGGAGGTGATGGGCCGCGTGCGGCGGAGGATCGCGGGACTGCGCCTGGAGCCTGGGTACGCCGGGGTGCTGAAGCGGCTCGCCGCCGAGGCCGTCCTGGAACTCGGCGAGCGGGAGGCGGAGATCCTCCTCCCCCCCGGAGACCGGGAGCGGCTCGACGGCGCGGCGCTCCGCGAGATCGCCGAGGCGCTCGCGCGGGAGGGGATCGCGGACGCATCCGTCGCCGTCGCGGCGGAGCCGGCCCCGGGCGTCGGCGCGGTCGCGCGGTCGCGCACGGGGCGGGTCTCGGTGGACAACACCCTCGAGGCGAAGATCTTCCGGAACGGCAGGGAGATCCGGCTGCTGGTCTCGAAGGCGCTGTTCGGGTAGAGGGAGGCGCGGCGGCGACGCGGAGACGCGGCGCCTCTGAAGGGGCATGGGCATGAATGCGATTACCACGGGCGGAAGGGTGATCGGGCGGGTGAGCCGGGTCGTCGGGCCGCTCGTGCAGGCGCGCGGCGTCAAGGACGCGCAGATGCTCGAGCTGGCCGAGGTCGGCG
Organism: Chlamydiota bacterium; assembly: GCA_012729785.1. Classification (NCBI taxonomy): domain Bacteria; kingdom Pseudomonadati; phylum Chlamydiota; species Chlamydiota bacterium. The sequence continues at coordinate 54,733 of JAAYCL010000038.1, forward strand.
CCGACCGCCTCGTCGGCGAGATCGTCCGCCTCGACGGGGAGCGGGCCGCCCTCCAGGTCTACGAGGACACGACCGGCCTCAAGCCCGGCGAGCCCATCTACGGCACCGGGATGCCGCTCTCGGCGGAGCTCGGTCCCGGCCTTCTCGGAGGGATCTTCGACGGCATCCAGCGACCGCTCGCCGCGATACGGGACGCGGGGGGACAGTATATCCGGCGCGGCATCCACCTGCCGGTCCTCGACCGGGAGCGGACCTGGCCTGTCGCGCCGCGCCTGCGGGCCGGCGACCCGGTCCGCGCCGGCGCGGTCATCGCCGCCGTCCAAGAGACGGGGAGCATCGAGCACCGCGTGCTGGCGCCGCCGGGGGCCGAGGGGAGAATCACGTCGATCGCGCCCGAGGGTGAGTACCGCCTCAACGACACGATCGCCGTCATCTCCGGCCCCGGGGGGGAGCGGGCGGTGACGCTCTGCCGGCGCTGGCCGGTGCGCAGGGGCCTCCCGTACGCGCGGAAGATGCCGCCGGCGGCCGTGCTCGCCACCGGGCAGCGCGTGATCGACACCCTCTTCCCGGTCGCCAAGGGGGGCACCGTGGTGCTCCCCGGGGGGTTCGGCACCGGCAAGACGATGCTCCAGCATGCCCTCGCCAAGTGGTGCGACGCCCAGGTGATCGTCTTCATCGGCTGCGGGGAGCGCGGGAACGAGATGACCGACGTGCTCACCGAGTTCCCCAAGCTCCTCGATCCCCGCACCGGGAGGCCGCTGATGGAGCGGACGATCCTGATCGCCAACACCTCGAACATGCCGGTGGCGGCGCGCGAGGCGTCGATCTACACCGGCATCACCCTCGCCGAGTATTACCGGGACATGGGCTACCATGTCGCGGTGATGGCCGACTCCACCTCGCGGTGGGCCGAGGCGCTGCGGGAGCTCTCCGGGCGCCTCGAGGAGCTCCCCGCGGACGAGGGGTTCCCCTCCTACCTCCCCACCCGCCTCGCCGAGTTCTACGAGCGCGGCGGCGCGGTGACGACGCTCGGCGGGGAGGAGGGATCCGTGACGGTGATCGGCTCCGTGTCGCCGCCGGGGGGCGACTTCTCCGAGCCGGTGACCCAGCACTCCAAGCGCTTCGTGCGCGCCCTCTGGCTGCTCGACCGCAAGCTGGCCAACGCCCGCCACTACCCCGCGGTCAGTTGGATCGACTCGTACAGCGAGTACGTCGAGGAGCTCGCCCCCTGGTGGGAGGCGCAGGGCTTCCCGCAGTGGCGGGAACTGCGCGCCGAGATCATGGGGCTCCTCCAGCAGGAGAACCGCCTCCAGCAGGTGGTCAAGCTGGTGGGGCCCGACGTCCTCCCGGATTCCCAGCGCATCGTGCTGGAGACCTGCGCCCTCTTCAAGAACTCGTTCCTCCAGCAGGACGCCTTCAGCGCCCGGGACGCCTACACGCCGGCGGAGAAGCAGATGAAGATGCTCTCGCTCATCCTCCGCTTCCACCGGCTCGGGAGCCGCGCCCTGCAGAAGGGGGCCACCCTCGTCGCCGTGCGCGGGCTCCCCTCCTACCGGGAGATGATGCGGATGCGGCAGACGGTGCCCAACGACGACCTCTCCGCGCTCGACCGGATGGGGGAGGAACTCGAGCGCTCGATCGCCGAACTGGAGGCGCGCTATGGGCGGCGCTGAGCGGGCGGCGGGCGCCCGCGAGTACCGCGGGATCTCCGAGGTGCTCGGACCGCTCGTGATCGTCAGGGGCGCGGGGAGCGTGGGCTTCAACGAGCTCGCCGAGGTCCGCGGCGCGGACGGCGAGACCCGTCTCGGCCTCGTCCTGGAGACGTCGGACGAACTGGCCGCCCTGCAGATCTTCGAAGGGACGATGGGGCTCACCATCCCGGACACCCGGGTGCGCTTCCGCGGGCGGCCGCTCGAGCTTTCCGTGTCGAGGGAGATGCTCGGGCGCGTCTTCGACGGCATCGGGCGCCCGCGCGACGGCGGCCCTGAGCCGATCGGAGGAACCCTCCTCGACGTCAACGGCCTCCCGATCAATCCGACCGCGCGCGAATACCCGAAGCGGTTCATCCAGACCGGCATCTCCGCCATCGACGGGATGAACACCCTCATCCGCGGGCAGAAGCTCCCGATCTTCTCCGGGAGCGGCCTGCCCCACAACCGCCTCGCCGCGCAGATCGCCCGGCAGGCGAGGATCCTCGGCGAGGAGACCCGGTTCGCGGTCGTCTTCGCGGCGATGGGGATCAAGTACGACACCGCCCGCTTCTTCACCGACAGTTTCGAGGAGAGCGGGGCGTTGGAGAACGCGGCGCTCTTCCTCAACCTCGCCGACGACCCCCCGGTGGAGCGGCTGATCACGCCGCGGGCCGCCCTGACGCTCGCCGAACACCTCGCCTTCGACGAGGGGATGCACGTGCTGGTCGTCCTCACCGACGTCTCGAACTACTGCGAGAGTCTGCGCGAGATCGCGACGGTGCGGGGGGACATCCCGAGCCGGAAAGGGTACCCGGGGTACCTGTACAGCGACCTCGCGAGCATCTACGAGCGCGCCGGGATGGTCCGCGGGATCCCCGGCTCGATCACGCAGATCCCCATCCTGACGATGCCGAACGACGACATCACGCACCCGATCCCCGATCTCACCGGCTTCATCACGGAGGGGCAGATCGTGCTGGATCGGGATCTCTTCGGGCGCGGGATCTACCCCCCCGTCGCGGGCCTCCCGTCGCTCTCCCGCCTGATGAAGGACGGGATCGGCGAGGGGATCACCCGCGCGGACCACGCGCACCTCGCCGGGCAGCTCTTCGAGGCGTACTCCCACGTAAAGGATCTCCGCGCCCTCGCCTCCGTCATCGGGGAGGAAGAGCTGAGCCCGCTCGACACCGCCTACCTCGCCTTCGGCAGGGAGTTCGAGGGGTCGTTTTTGCGCCAGGGGGAGCACGAGGATCGGCCGATCGAGCGCACACTCGACCTCGGTTGGCAGATGCTGCGCCTCCTCCCCCGGGAGGAGCTCCACCGGATGACGGACGAGGAGATGGAACGGCACTACCCGCGGTAGTGTCGACACGCCCCGACGATCGAGGAGAAAGCGCCGCAATGCCGCGAGACGCGATAGCCCCGACGAAGTCGAACCTGCTCGCCGCGGCGGCGAGCCTCGCCTTCGCCCGCGAGGGGCACGAGCTCCTCACGAAGAAGCGCGATATCCTCGTCGCCGAGCTCCTCGACCTCGCGGCGGAGGCCGCGCACACGCAGCGGCGGCTCGACGAGAAGCTCGGGGAGGCGTTCGCCGCGCTGGACCGGGCGGTGCTCGACTCGGGGCGGCGCGCCGTCCGCGAGGCGTCGTGGGCCGTCGACGCGAGGGTGGAGACGCGCGTCTCCGAGCGCAGGGTGATGGGGGTCGGCCTCCCGGTCGTGCACTCCACCGCCCGCGGCGAACCGCCGTTCTACCCCGCGCGGCAGACCGGATTCCGGCTCGACGAGGCGCAGCGGCTCTTCGCCGAGGCGGTGAAACTCCTCGACGCGTTCACCGGGATGTTCAACTCGGTCCTCCGCCTCGCGGCCGAGGTCAAGAAGAGCATGCGGCGCGTGAACGCGCTCGAAAAAATCTATATCCCCGACTACACGGACGTCCTACAATACATCGCGAACACCCTCGAGGAATCCGAGCGGGAGTCGTTCTTCGTCCTCAAGATGATCAAGGCGCGCCTTTCCGGCGCGCGGAGCGGGGCCCGGGGGGGCGGCTGAACGTATGGCGCAGGCCCGCGGCATCGGGAGGATACTGGTCAGCATCGGCGGGAACGAGCGTTCCCTCCTCGCCGCCCAGTACGCGGTGGCGCTCGCGCGCCTCCTCGGCGCCGAGCTCATCGCCGTCTATGTGGTGGACACGAAGATACTCGCCGGCCTCCTGAAGGCGCGCATCTTCATCCAGATGGAGGAGAGGGACTACGCGCGCGATTTCGAGGAGAACGGGCGCCGGTACCTGAACCATGTCCGGGATTTGGCCGAGGCGAAGGGGGTCCCGATCTCCACGATCCTCGAGAAGGGCGAGGTCCACACGATCGTCACCGCGAAGGCGCGCGAGATGAGGGCGGATTTGCTGGTGATGGGGGAACCCGACGCCCCCGCCTCGCGGAGGGACTACTACTTCAACGAGGGGGAGCGGATCTTCCGCGAGGCGCAGTGCCCGGTCCTCGTCGTGAAGGGGGAGGAGAGGATCCGCGCGCTGTACGACGGCGTGGAATAGCCCCCCGGCCGCGGATCCGCGCGCCTGCCGGCAGGCGGGGACGCGCGCAGACAGGTTTCGGCCGCGGCTGAAGACGCGGTTTCTTGCGTCAGCGAAGGTTCGCCTGTATCCGCGGCGGGAGACCTCGTCGTCGCCTCCGCGGCAAGAGACACGGAAAGGCACCGCCATGCAACTGACCGAACTGCTCACCCCGAACCTGATCCGGATCGGGCTCCAAAGCCGCGACAAGCGCGGCATCGTCGAGGAGCTCGTCGGCATACTGGCCTCGGCCGGGAAGGTCGCCGACGAGGGGCAACTCGTGGAGGCGGCGATGCGGCGCGAGGCCGAGGCGACCACCGGACTCGCGCGCGGGGTCGCGATCCCGCACTGCAAGACCGACGCCGTCCGCGAGCTCACCTGCTCGCTGGCCGTTGCGCCCGACGGCCGCGATTTCGAGGCGATGGACGGGAAGCCGTCGTTCATCTTCTTCTTCCTCTCCGCCCCCACCGGGATGTCGGGCCCCCACGTCAAGGCGCTCGCCAACATCGCCGCGCTCTCCCAGAGCGACGCGTTCCTCGAGAGGCTCCGCACCGCCGCGACGCCGGAGGACGCGTTCCGCATCATCGCCGAGGAGGAGACGCGCGAGGACTGAGCGCGGGGCCGTGATGCCGATGGCCGCACCCCACCCGTACCCCGCCCCAGGCGCCCGGCGCACTTGGCCGTTGCTGCTCCTCGCCGCGGCCGCCTGCGCCGCCTGCATCGTGCAGACGCAGCGCCTCGACACCCTCCCCCCCTCGAGGGACGAGGCCGACTGCCTCCGCCTCGGCCTCCGCTGGCGGGCGGCGTTCGACCGGCCCCTGCGGGAACGGCCCCGTCTCGTGGCGGCGCTCGTCTCCTCTGAATCGGCCCCGCTCCTGCACGCGGCGGCGGCCCCCTGTCTCTCGCGCGTCGGGCGTACGCGCGCGGCGGCCGTCCTCGCGAACATCCCGTTCCTCGCCCTTCTCCTTGTCTCGGTCTACTGCATCGGGAGCATCCTCCACGGCGAGGGGACGGGCGCGGGGGCGGCGGCGCTCGCCGTATCCTACCCGCTCGCCCTCGGCCTCTCGAGACAGTACCTGCCCGGGACGGCCGACGCGGCGCTGGCCGCCGCCGCGGTCTGCGCGGCGCTTTGCGCCGAACGCTCGCGCACGATCCCCTGGCACCTCCTCCTCGGCCTCGCCTTCGGGATGGGCACCCTCTCCTCCCCCCTCTTCCCGCTCTTCGCCGCCCCCCCGATCGCCTGGATCCTGTTCGGGCCCCGCCGCACGCTGCGCTACCGCGGCACGCCCTCCCGGAGGGCGTTGCTGCGCCTCCTCGCCCTCGCCGTCGCCGCCGCGACGGCCGCGCCGTGCATCCCGCGACTCGCGGCGGCGTGGGGAGGGCTCTTCCAAGGAGTGTCCCCGCGCGGCTTCTTCCGGTTCCCGCGTCTCCTCGTCGACTCCGTCTTCTTTCTCCCGATGGCGCTGCTCCTCCTCGCCGGCATCAGTTCCGCGGCGGTCCGCCGCAGGGCGGATCCCGCCCTGCTCCTCTGGCTTTTCGTCCCGCTCCTTGTCCTCTCTCTCTCCGGCGCGGGCGATCCCCGGCTCTTCGCCCCGGCGCTTCCGGCCGCCGCCCTGCTCACCGCCGCGGGGATCGCGATGCTCCAGCGCCCCGCGTGGCGGCGCGGCCTCGCCGCCGCCGCGCTCCTCGCGGCGGCGCTGAACGCCGCCGCCTTCACCTTCCCCTCCGCCGCCGCCCTGCTCGACCTCTCGATCCCCCTCCGCCCGGGCGGGGCCGGGCTGCCGGTCGTCCGCGGCGTCATCCCCGCCGCCGGCATCGGCGTTCCCCTCCGCGAGGAGTGGCGCATCGACGAGATCCTGCGCGACCTCTCGGCGCAGGCGGGGCCCGGCGGGACCTCGCTGGGCTGGTTCCTGGCGCCGCACCCGCGGTTCCACGGCGCAGCCCTCATCTACCGCCTCGAGGCCGGGCGTTACCGGATCTCCGCCGCGGCCCCCGGGGACGCCGCGTTCATCATCACGCGCCTCGTCGGGGCGGGGCAGCGGGAGGAACTCAGACGGTTCACCGCCCCCTGGCTCCACCTCGACACGATCAAATCCTACCCGCTCCCGGACGGGTCCGAGGCGGCGCTGCACCGCGCGATCCTCACCCGGCGCCGCCGCTACGACGCGGCGGGGCTTCCCGGGGAGACGGGAGAGATTCGCGCCCCCGACGCGGGGGCGGGTCCCGGGCGGGCGCGCGGCGCGAACCGGGATTCCTCGCCGCCCGGCGTCCTCGCCGCGACCCCCGCCCACCCGCTCGATCCCGGCGCCTACCGTCTGACGGTCCTGATGCGGTGCAGGGGCGCGCGCCCCGGCGCACCCCTCGCGCGGATCGAGCTCTCCGGGGCGAACGGCGGGATCCTCGCGGAGCGCGAGATCGCCCTGCCGGAGGGCGGGGATTCCGGCGGCTACCGGTCGGTCGATCTCGACTTCGCCCTGCCGCGCCGGGAGGCGCTCGCGGCGCGCGTCGTCCACACCGGCGCGGCGGACCTCGAGATCGACACGATCTCCATCGCCCCGCGCCTGCCACGCGGCGCGGGACGCGCCCCGACGCCTTTCCCCGCCGCCCCGCCGCGCGGCGGCGGAGCCGCCGATTGACGCGGGGCGCCCGATCGTCTATACTAGTGCCGATATGCCGGGGAAGACGCATCCCGGCGGACCTGAACGGGGGGACCGATGGCAGCCAAGAGCAACGCGTTTCAGAAGATGCAGTACGACGAGATCGCGGAGCGGGCCCGCCTGTTCCAGCGGCTCGCGCACAGCAAGGAGCACGCCAAGCAGCGCATCCTCCAGAACCTGCGGTGGGAGTTCTCCTCCGCCCCCTCCGCGGCGATCGAGAAGAAGGTCGATGAGATCGTCAATCGCGTCTACGGCGCGTAGCGTCCCTGCCCGGGCGTTCCTCCTTGCGGCGGCGATCGCGGCGGCGTCCGTGGTCGGCGCCGAGACGCCTCCGCCCGCCGCGGACGCGGACGGGCTCGAACGGTTCCTCTGCAGCGCGGAGCCGTGGGCGGGTGACGACGTCCGTTTCGTCACCGACATGCTCCTCAAATGGCGGCCCGATTACCAAAAACTCTCCACCGGCGAATTCAGGGTCTATGTCCGGGACGTCCTCCTCGGGCTCCAGCCGCCGGGCGAGCGCTACACGATAGACACCACCAAGAGGGGCTCGATTCTCTTCGAGCGGAAGGACGGCGACATCTTCTGCACCATGCGGCAGCCGTGACGCACCGCCCCGGCGCCATCGCCCCCCGGCACAGGCGGTCCCCCGATGCGCATTGACCTGCACGTCCACACAAACGCCTCCGACGGCCTCTTCGCCCCCGCCGAGGTGGTGCGGAAGGCCCGCGAAGCCGGGCTCTCGGCGCTGGGGATCGCCGACCACGACACCGTCAACGGCGTCGAGGAGGCGCTCCAGGCGGCCGGAGAGGAGCGGATCGAGGTCGTGCCGGCGGTTGAGATCAACGCCTACCACGGGGCGTTCGAGTACCATATCCTCGGCTACTTCCTCGACCACCGCGACGAACGCCTCGGCCGCGCCCTCGCGGAGCTGCGAGAGGCGCGGATCGTCCGGATGCGCCGCATCGTCGAGAAGCTCGGCGCGCTCGGGATGGAGGTCGATCCCGAAGAGATCTTTGCCGCGGCCGGCGGCGGCTCCGTCGGAAGGCCCCACATCGCCCGCGTGATGCTCCAGAGGCGTTACGTCTCCTCGATGCGCGAGGCGTTCGACCGCTTCATCGGGGAGGGGAAGCCCGCCTACGCCCCGCGCTCGAAACTCGCCCCCGGGGAGGCGATCGCCCTCATCCGGGAGGCCAGCGGCGTCGCGGTCCTCGCGCACCCGGGCCTCTGGGGGGGCGACGAGCTCATCCCGCAGCTGGCGGCCTGGGGCATCGCCGGCATCGAGGTGTACACGCCCGACCATACCGGCGCGCAGCGGGAGCGCTACCGCGGGTTCGCCCGCGACCTCGGGCTCATCCAGACCGGCGGCAGCGACTACCACGGGTGGAAGGACAACTCGGGGAACACGCTCGGCGCCGCGGCGACCCCTCCCGGGGAGTTCAGGCGCCTCGCGGAGCTCGCCGGCGCCGCCCGGGTCTGGCCGTGACGCCGGACTGAACGCCCGCCGCGGCGGGGGGAGGCCACGATGAAATCGAACGTCTACTTCACCGACCTCAGGGCGAAGTCGGGGGAGTCGCTCCTCGACAAGACCGCCCGGCTCTTCGACCTCGTCGGTTTCGGCGGCCTCCTGCGGCCCGGCGACAAGGTCGCGGTCAAGCTCCATTGGGGCGAGTGGGGCAACGTCGCCTTCCTCCCCCCCCCGTTCGCCCGCCGCCTGGTGGAGAAGGTGCGGGAGGCGGGCGGGAAACCGTTCCTGACCGACACGAACACGCTCTACACCGGCGGGCGCCACAATGCGATCGACCATATCCTCACCGCCCTGAAGAACGGCTTCTCCGTCGCCTCCGCCGGGGCCCCGATCATCATCGCCGACGGGCTCAGCGGCGGCGATTCAGTCGAGGTGCCCGCGGACGGGAAACGGGTGCCGAGCGTGCGGGTCGCCGGGGCGATCTACTGCGCGGACGCGATCCTCTCCCTCGCCCATTTCAAGGGGCACGAGCTCTTCGGCTTCGGCGGCGCGCTCAAGAACATCGCGATGGGGTGCACGACCCCCGCCGGGAAGCAGATCCTCCACTCCGACGTGAAACCGAAGGTGGACCGCGGCCGCTGCATCGCCTGCGGGCGGTGCGTCCGCTCCTGCGCCCACGGGGCCATCCGCCTCGCGGAAGGAGGGAAGGCGGGGATCGACACGGACAGATGCGTCGGCTGCGGCGAGTGCGTGGCGGTCTGCCCGGCCGAGGCGATCCCGGTCAACTGGGAGACCGCCGCGGAGCCGCTGCTGGAGAAGTCCGCCGAGTACGTCAAGGCCATCCTCGCGAACAAGGGGGGGCGCGCGGCGTTCTTCAACTTCCTCCTGCGGATGTCGCCTGAATGCGACTGCTACGAATGGAACGACGCCCCGTTCGTCGCCGACATCGGGATCGTGGCCTCCCGCGACCCGGTGGCGATCGACCAGGCCTCCACGGACCTGGTGAACGCGGGACAGGTGCTCTCCTCGTCGCGCCTGAAGGGGAAGAACCCGGACGGGGACGCGATCACGGCCGCCACCGGGGTGAAGGGCTGGCGGAGGATACTGGAGTACGCCGAGGAGATCGGCGTGGGCACGCGGAGCTACGAGCTCGTGCGGATCGGCGGAAAGCGAACGTAGTCTCCGCCGCGAATCGTCCCGGATAGGTCCGTGCCGCGGATCGACACGGACGGACGCCTCCGCGGAGAGCCGCGGCATCCGCGACGGGAGGCGGTGCCGTCCCAGCCGCGGCCACAGAGAGGTATGCCGGAGGGCCGATGAAGAGGGAACGGGGCGAATTCCTTGTCACGGTAACCGGGCGCTTCGACGCCGCCCACCGTCTCCGTCTCGCCGGCGCCCCGTGCGAACGGCTCCACGGGCACGGCTGGCGGATCGAGGCGTCGTTCACCGGCCCGCTGGGCGCGGACGGCATCGTCCGCGACTTCGTCGCGCTTGAGCGGGAGCTGGAGGAGCGCGTGATCTCGGCGCTCGACCACAGGGACCTGAACGAGCTGTTCGAGAAGCCGACCACCGAGCTCATCGCTCGCTGGATCTGGGACCGGCTCGCCCCGCTCGGCGTCGCCGAGGTGAAGCTATGGGAAACGCCGAACTACTCGGTGACGTACCGCGGCTGAGGCCGCGCCCCGCGGCGCGGGCCGGCCGGCCGCTGCGCGGGCGCCTCGCGGCCGCCTGCTGCGGCATGCTCCTCGTCCCCCTCCCCTCCCCCGCCGCCGACGGCGAGGCGGCCGACGCGTACCTGGAGCGGGTCAGGACGCTCGCGGGGCACGTGGCCGGCGGCACGATGGAGACCCGAAGGACCACCGCCGCGCTTCTGCGGGGGATGGGGAAGCCGGTGCTCCAGTACCTCGAGGCCGAGCTGAAGGCGCCCGAAACCGGCCGGCGGGCGCGCGCCGCCCTTGTCCTCGGCGAGATCGGGGAGCCCGCGGCGTTCCCGGCCCTCCGCGAGGCGCTGCAGGACCCCGACGGGCCGGTGCGCGCGCAGGCGGCGGCGGCGATCGGCAAGCTCGGCCTCGAGGGCGCGCCCGCCGTGCTCGCCCCGCTCCTCGACGATCCGAACGAGTCGGCGCGTGCGGAGGCGGTCCGCGTGATGGGGGAGCTCCGAATGCCGGAGCACACGGGGAAGATCAGGCGCCTCCTCTCCGACCCCTCCGAGAAGGTCAGGGCCTGCGCCCTCGCGGCGGCGGGCAACCTCCGCGACAAGGAGTCGGTTCCCGCCGCCCTGAAGGCGATCGAGGAACCGTCCGCCCGCGTCAGGAACAGCGCCGCAATCGCCCTCGGGAAGATCGGCGACCGCGCCGCGCTCCCCCGGCTCAGGAAGGCGCTGGAGGATTCCGACGCGTGGGTCCGCAGCTCGGCCGCCGCCGCCCTGGGGGAGATGGGCGACGCCGACGCGGTCCCGCTCATCGAGAAGGCCGCCGGCGACGAAACCCCACACGTGCGCGGCGCGGCCGCCGCGGCGCTCGGCGCGCTCAAGGCGCCGCGATCGATCCCCGCCCTCTGCGCCCTTCTCCAGGACTCGAACCCGAGCGGCTTCTCCCTGCTCGTTCCCTACCGCCGAACCGAGGTCAGGGAGGAGGCCGCGGAGGCCCTCGGGAAGATCACCGGCGACGCGCGGGGCTTCTCGCGAACGGCCGATCCGGCGTCGCGCGAGGAGGCCCTCGAGCGCTGGAGGGCATGGTGCCTGGACCGGACCGCGACGCCCCTGCCGGGAACCGGCCCGCCTTGAAGGCGCGCATCCCCCCCTCTCGCCGGAATCGGCCGCCGGAATCCTCTTTCCCGGACGGGGCGGATTAAGTACTATAGCGCCGCAGCCGACATGCACGGCGCATCCGGAGGGATACCGCGATGGCACGGACGAAATCAGAGGTTCTGGAACTCGTCAAGAAGCACAATGTCAGGTTCATACGCCTCTGGTTCACCGACGTTCTCGGCCGGCTCAAGGGCTTCTCCATCACACGCACCGAGCTGGCCGAGGCCCTGGAGACCGGGATGGGCTTCGACGGCTCCTCGATCGAGGGGTTCGCGCGGATCGAGGAGAGCGATATGGTCGCGATGCCCGACCCGTCCACCTTCTGCCTGCTCCCTTGGAGACCGAAGAACGAAGGCTGCGAGGCCCGGATGTTCTGCGACATCGTCACGCCGGACGGAAACCCGTACGAGGGCGACCCGCGCTATGCCCTCAAGCGCGCCCTGAAGCACGCCGCCGACCTCGGTTACCGCTGGATGGTCGGGCCCGAGCTGGAGTATTTCTACTTCAAGAACGACCGGGCGGCCGATGTCCTCGACCGGGGCGGCTACTTCGACATGGTCCCGATGGACCTCGGCGCCGACCTCCGCCGCGAGACGATCCAGATCCTCGAGGATATGGGGATCCAGGTCGAGTACGACCACCACGAGGTGGCGCCGAGTCAGCACGAGATCGACCTGCGCTACGCCGACGCGCTCGCGATGGCCGACCACGCGATGACCTACCGGCTGGTGGTCAAGCAGGTCGCCCAGATGCGCGGGGTCTACGCCACGTTCATGCCCAAGCCGATCGAGGGGCAGAACGGGAGCGGGATGCACGTCCACCAGTCGCTCAACAAGGGGGACCGGAACGCCTTCTTCGACGCGAAGGACCCGTACCATCTCTCCGACGTCGCCAAGTCGTACACCGCCGGCATCCTCGCGCACGCGAAGGAGTTCTGCATCGTCACCAACCAGTGGATCAACTCGTACAAGCGGCTCGTCCCCGGCTACGAAGCCCCGGTCTACATCTCCTGGGCGCAGCGCAACCGTTCGACGATGGTGCGCGTGCCGCTGTACAAGCCCGGGAAGGAGAAGGCGACGCGGATCGAGTTCAGGGCGCCGGACCCCGCCTGCAACCCGTACCTCGCGTTCGCCGCGATGCTCGCCGCGGGGCTCGAGGGGATCGAGAAGAAGTACACCATCCCCGCGCCGATGGAGGACGACATCTTCGAGTTCAGCCCGCAGGAGCGCGACGCGGCCGGGATCAAGACGCTCCCGGGGAGCCTCTACGCGGCGATCGTCGAGGCGGAGAGGAGCGCGTTCCTGCACAGGGCGCTCGGGGACCACATCTTCCAGAAGCTCATCGAGAACAAGAAGATCGAGTGGGACCGGTACCGGGTCCACGTCTCCCGGTACGAGATCGACAAGTATCTGGCGATCCTGTAGAACCGGTTGTGCGGATCCGCGCCCGATCCCGCAAAAAGCGGGCGGGACCCTGCTACGAGACGCGGGCCCCCCGCCGGCCCGGGACCCCGTACGCGACCCACGACACGACGGCGCTCACCGCGGGATAGAACGGGCGGATCTCCTCCCCGTGCGCCGCGAAGGCGACAATCCCCGCCCCCGCGCAGACGGCGAGCGCCGCGGCGAGGGCCGCCCACCCGCGCCGCGCCCCCCGGCCGCTCCGCCTGAAGATCCCGCGCGCGACGAAGGGGAAGACGGCCGCGAGCGCGAGTTCGAGGAGCGCCGCGAGGCGCGGCCGCCGCAGGAACCGCCCGGCGAGGAGGGCGTCGACCGTTTCCGCGTGGAGGAGCGCCGCGGGCGCGGAGGCCGGGAGACGGCCCCATCGCCGCGCCGGGAGGGGCGCCTCGCACTCCCCGAGGACAACCACCTTCCCCGCCCATTGCGACGCCTCCGCGCGCCCGAACAGGACATCCGCGGCGGAGACGATCTTCGGCCCCCTCCCCCCGCGCGAGGGAACAAGCCGCAGCATCCCGCGCGCATCGATGGGAATCAACCGCCCGTCGAGCTCGATCCCATCCGCCGCGCCGCCCTTGAGCCGCAGCGTCACCCGCGCCGTCTTCAGAACGGTCGAGGCGAGAGCGAGCGGGAGACTCATCAGGAAGCCGTCCCCCTCCGCGGAGACGAGAGGCGCCCCGCGCACCATCGGGTCCCCGCCGCGGGGAAATCGGGGAAGGCTGGAGGGGGGCTCCCGGCTATCCCGATCCTCCGGACGGGGAACATTCGTGAACCCCGCCGATGACGTCGATTCCGCGAGAGCGACATCCACGCATCCGGTGCCGTCCGCCTTCGGCATCCGATATTCGCGCGCCTTCCCCCACGGGTTGGTGACATAGCGGATGCGGGCGTTGCGGGGCGCGGGCGGCCCGCCAGCGGACGACTGGTACCCGAACCTGAGCGCGAAGCCGCTCGCCACGTTTCCCGCCCGCCGCGCGGCATCGGCGAGCGGCCGCCCCCCGTCGGACGAGGCGGGGCACGAAACGACGCCGATGGCGCGCGGGTTGCCGCGGGCGATCCGGTCCAGGAGCCGCCCCGCCACCGACGCCGGCCACGGCCACGGCCCGACCTCGCGGCGGCTCGCGGCGTCCGCGGCGATCACGACGCAGACGTTTCGGGCGGGGGCGTTCGGGACGAGGAGGAGGACGAGATCCTGCGCGCGCGCGGCCCACGGGCGCAGGAACGCCGGCTCCGCGGCGGCGAACGCGGCCATGCAGGCGGCGAGCAGGCACGCCCCCGCCCCGTCCCGCACCCGCATCCCCATCCCTCCCGTCTTTAGGCCGCCGCGCGACGGCGCACCGGCTATGGATCTCGAGGACCGCGCCGAACCGCTTCGCGTGCACCGCCGGCGCCTGCATGCTACCGCGCCCGAGGCCCGGCGTCAACGCCCGCTACCGGGCGCGTGGATGGAATTTTGCGTGGATCCCCTTGAGGCGGTTTGTGTCGACGTGCGTGTAGGTCTGCGTCGTGGAGATGTCGGCGTGCCCGAGCATCTCCTGCACGACCCTGAGATCGGCGCCGTGCGCGAGGAGGTGCGTGGCGAACGTGTGCCGGAGCGTGTGCGGCGTGATCCCCTTCCCGATCCCCGCCAGGCGGGCGTGCTGCGTGACGATCCGCCAGACCCCCTGGCGGGTGAACCCTCTCCCGCGGCGCGTGAGGAAGAGGACGCCGGGGGAGGCGGGGCGGGCGAACGCGGGGCGCGTCTCGGCGAGGTAGCTTTTCACGGCCTTCCGCGCCTGCCGCCCCAGCGGCACGATCCGCTCCTTCGACCCCTTCCCCAGGCACCGGAGGTACCCGACCTCGAGGTTCACCTCCTCCGTCTTCAATCCCGCGACCTCGGAGACCCGCAGCCCGGTGGCGTACATCAGCTCGAGGATCGCCCGGTCGCGGCGGCCCTCGTGCGTGCCGGGCCGGGGCGCGGCGAGGAGCCGCTCGGTCTCCTCCACCGAGAGCACCTCGGGGAGGTGTTTCCAGATCTTCGGGCTCTCGAGGACGTCGGTGATGTCGGCGCGCACGTACCGATTGGAGGCGAGGAAACGGAAGAAGACCTTGAGCGCGGCGAGGAAGCGCGAGAGCGACGAGCCCGCGAGGCCCCGCCGCTTCTCCGCCATCAGGTGCTCCCCGATCAGCTCGCGCGTCACGCCGTCGAGCGTGCGCACCCCGCGCTTCTCCAGGAACGCGAGCAGCCCGAGGAGGTCGCTCCGGTAGGCGGCGATCGTGAGGGGGGAGAGCCCCCGCTCGACGGCGAGGTAGTTCAGAAACTCATCGAGGAAAACCCGCATGGCGCACCGTCAGAGCCGGAGATAGGGGTTGGAGTTCCGCTCCCTGCCGAGCGTCGTCTCCGGCCCGTGCCCGGGGAGGAGCAGCGTCTCGTCGGGCAACGGCAGTATCCTGTCCCTGATCGACGCCTCGAGCGCCTCCTGCGAGCCCCCCGGAAGGTCGGTCCTCCCGACGGAGCCGGCGAAGAGCGTGTCGCCGCTCAGGAGGATCGGCGGGGAGCTCAGATCGTGGAGGAGACAGATGCCCCCGGGCGAGTGGCCCGGCGTGTGGACGACCCTGAAAACGATTTCTCCCGGAGCGATCGCGTCCCCGTCCTCGAGCAGGGCGTCGGGAGGGGGCGGGGGTTCGAACGGCAGGCCGAGCCTTTGCAGCAGCGGCTCCGCATGCCGCAGCATCGCCGCCTCGGCGCGGTGCATCAGGACCGGGACGCCGAAGCGGGCCTTCAGGGCGGCGTTGGCGCCCGCGTGATCGGGGTGGGCGTGCGTGTTGACGATGCAGCGCGGCCTGAGGCCTTCCTCCAGCACCCGCGCGGCGATCCGGTCCGCGTCGCCGCCCGGGTCGACGATCGCCGCCTCGCGGGTCCGCGGGCAGGCCGCGACATAGCAGTTGGCCTGCAGCGGGCCGACGACGAGCCGGTGAATCAGGGGACGAGTCGCGGTTTTCATCGGGGCGCCGTCCCGTATCCTACCATGTTCGGGCGCGGAGTGCGACGGGGGCCCGGGGGCGACGCCCTATCGCCAGCCAAAGCCGCGAGCGGAGTAGGGGTCCGTACCGGCGGAGAGAAAACCGGAGGGACGGCGTGAAGACGGTGGCTGGAAGTTGGCCGGCACCACCGCGGGCGTCGCCCCCCCGTCGAGGGGGTCAGTCGAGAGATGGGATTCGATGAGATCGCTGTAGCCGTCCCGATCGGTGTCGGGGCGGCGCGCGTCCAGGTCGGTGCCGGAGGGGCCGGCGTCGGGATCATACGGCGCGTAGGAGGACGGGTCACCGTCGTAGCCGACCTCGTCGCGGTCCCCGACTCCGTCGCCGTCGGAATCCGCCAGATTCGGATCCGTGCCGAAACGCACCACCTCGTCGCCGTCGCCGAGGAGATCCCCGTCACTGTCAGGAGAGAGCGGATCGGTGCCCCACACATGCACCTCGGCGCCGTCGTTCAACTCGTCCCCATCCGTGTCGGAGGCGAGGGGATTCGTCCCGCGGACGGAGACCTCGTCCCCGTCGCTCAATCCGTCCCCGTCCGTGTCGAGGCTCGTCGGGTCCGTCCCGGCCCGGTACTCGGCCAGGTCGTTCAGCCAGTCGCCATCCCCGTCGGCGGTTCCGTCGTGCGAGAGATCCCCGAAGAAACGGACCTCAAAGGCGTCACCCATCCCGTCGTCGTCGCCGTCATCGTTGATGACGAGCGTCTCGTCGCACCACGCGAAGCCGTACTCGCCCGCGGGGAGGTCCGCCTCCCATGCGGCGAAATAGGGCGGCCACTCGAACGGAAGATACGAGGTGCCGCTCAGGCGGCATGAGATGACGAGCGACGAGCCCGCCGGGAGCGGATTCGCCCGCTCCTCGTACCTGCCCGGTTCCTCGAGTATCCAGTGGTGCGCGTTCGTCTCCGGGTACACGTCGTGCGTCGATACCTCGTACAGGTAGTCGGCGAGGGGGGCGCCGTCTATCGACACCCCGATCGTTTCGACGTCATAGGCGGCGGGGATATGCTCGGTGAAGACCAGCCCGCGCAGGGAGGAGGCGCTGAGGTTGTCGATGCGAACGGTGAGCTCGAGGGGGATGCCGGGCATGATGAGCAGGGACTCGTACTCCCTCCCGACGGCGACGGCCACGCCCTCGGGATACACGTGCCCCGACGCCCGGGTGTGCGCCGGGACCAGGAGCGCCGCCGCGAGTACCGCTGAAGGCAACCTCATCAGATCCATGCCCCCTCGTAGTAGTACTCCACGAGCCGCTGAACGTCGATCGCCGAGGCGCCGCCCTCGCGGTGCTTCTTCGACATCATATCGAGCGCCCCCCGCACGCCGTGCGCCACCATGATGCCGCTCTCCTGGCTGTTCGCCGCGTAGCCGTAGCCCCGGATCGTCGTCTCGGCCTGCGCGAGGTAGTTCTTCAACCTCCCCGCGTTGTCGGGATGGTGTCGAGCGTCGCCGGTGGCAGGGTAGAGAACGTATTTCGAGGCGACGACGTCGAGCGCCACCGGGTCTACAGAGGCGAGCAGCGTCGCCGTGTGCGGGGCGAGGCTCTCGCTGTAGGTCTCGCAGCCCGGCCCGCCGCTCTTCACTACATGGATTGCGTCCAGCACGTGCAGATCGGCCCTGCGGATTGCCGACCAGATTGTCCCTGTCGTCTTCCCGAGGTCCAGGTAGTGGTACGGTGACGTGCCGAAGGGCGCGAGCTCCATCGAGAGGAGGCCGTAGGAGTGCTTGAGGGCCCCCGTCACCTGCGCCCCGCCGTGGTCTTTCAAGACCGGCACGTTGATGAGGCGGAGCCGGTCCTCGTAGGCCGCGCCGTTCCAGATGCCGTTCTTCAGGTTTATCTTGGTCCCGAAGGGGGTCGTGATCTTCGGGTAGGTGACCGTGCCGAAGGCCACATAGCCGTCGCGCGTCTGATCTCCCTCTGTCACCCCCACGCTCCGGATGGTGTCGAGAAGGTAGGCGCTGATGCGGGTCACCCCGGAGAACATCGACACGACAGCGTTGAACGACTGCGAGTGGTCCACCGCGTTGGCGTGCACGCCGGGCCCGAGTTCCCCTGGATCCTGGTCGCAGTCGAAACTACCCCGCCCCTGCCCGTTCTCGACGATGACGATCTCGCCCGAGAAAGTGTCGGGGTGCTCGATGATCCGCTGGATGAGCCCGCGGAGCACGTCGGTGTTCGTCGCGCCCCGGTAGCACCACTGGCCGTTCACCTTGATGACCACCACATCGTCCGCGTGGATGATGCCGGTCGGCCCCGTGAGGAGATCGCGCGTAGTGTCGCTCTGATAGAACGGCCTCTCGCACGAGGAGAAGAGAGAGAGTACGGTATCCAGTCCCGCGTGACGGTTGGCCCCGTGCACGAACGGGTTCTCCGGGATGTTCCCCACCCTGAGGACAAGCGTCTTGTCAGTCGAAGCCGCCCACGCTCGGCGCAGCAGACCGCCCTTGAGGGAAAGAGCGAGCGCTGCGCCCCCCGCGGCTGACGTCTTGATGAACTGGCGCCGGTTCATCTTCCGGCCCGGGCATTGGTGTCGTATCATAATCTCTCCCTGCAAGAGATACGGATGCGACCATACACTTTTCATCTCTACGCTAGCATCATCCAGCCTGAATATCAATAGTTACTTTTACTATTAACATGCAAAACTCTCACCCACATTCAGCGGTCCTACCGTACCCAGTTCAGGCCCACCCGTAGCCTCGCGGGCTCGGGGAGTCCGCGGCGTCCACGCAAAATCCAGACGGATTCCTTGAATTCGCTGCACGCCGGAGGTTGAGGCGGACGCCACCGGAAGGAGCGCCTTCCCCCGTGTCCCATCCGCACTGTGCCTCTATGTAATCGCTGTAGCCGTCATTGTCGGAATCCGGACTCGTGGCCGAGGTGAGGAAGCTGAGGATCTCCTCCCCGTCGTCGAGGCTGTCGCCGTCGTGGTCGTCATTGCGCGGATCGGCAGGGCACTGCTCCAGCTCATCCCGGCTGGTCAGCCCGTCCCCGTCCCGGTCACCGTCCAAGTCGTCAGAGGCATCGCGCGGGTCGGTCCCATCATGGAGCTCCGCGAGGTCGCCCGTGCCCCCGCCATCGGTGTTGATCCCGCACCCCGCCATGAAGGGGACGGAAAACGTTCTGCCCTCGACGGCACCGATGTAGCGGGGGATTCTGCCGATTACTGCGTCGCGGAGATCGACGGTGGCGGCGGGGGCCACGCGGGGAGCGCACGCATGCACAAGGCAACGGCGCTACTGATGATGCAGCCGGCTTTCACCGCTGCCCCCACGGTGCAGGTAGGGCGTATCGAAATGGCTTCGTCCGATTATTCCGGCTTCCGTTTCCCGGCGTATTTCGGAAGCCATTTCGGAGGATTCCCCCGACGGAACGCGGGCTGCTACGCGAGGGAACGCGAATTCAGCGGGGTGTTCCGCCGGGGCGCAGGAGGGGCGCCCCGAGGACGGCCAGGGCGAGGGCGCCGAGCGTGTAGCCGAAGACCTGCGTGATCACGTGGGCGGAGACGCCGGAGAGCACCGCGAGGTCCTTCGGGTAACCGAGGAGATAGAACGCCCCCGCCCATACCCCCTCGTACGCCCCGAAGCCGCCGATCCCGCTCACCGGCGTGCTCGCGGAGAGCTCTGCGAGCGACGCCCCGACGAAAACCGGCCAGAACCCGATGCGGCGGAGCGTGTAGACGTCCGGATCGATCGGGTTGAGGATCGCGTAGACGAGGAACATCAGGCACGCGTACTTGAGCGCCCGGACGATGAACGAGAGCCAGAGCGCGCGCCCGAACAGCCCGGCGCGCGCGATCCGCTCGACGCGATCCGCCGTGCGCGCGCAGATCTCCTCCACCGCCGCCCTCTTCAGGCGCGGCGGGCGGAGCCGCGCGCCGGCCCGCCCCGCCGCGCGGAGCAGGGACGGCAGGTACAGCAAGACCGTGACGGAGAGGAGGAAGAAGGCGGCGGCGACCGCGGCGAGGAGCATCGGCGACACCCCGAGCCTCCACCCGCCCACCATCGCGATTCCGATCGCCATCAGCGGGACCATCACGACCATGTCCAGGAGGAAGGCCAGCGCCCAGATGGAGGTTCCCGCATCCACCGGATAGCCGAAGCGGGTGCGCAGGACCACGATGTAGACCGTCGAGCCAATCCGCGCCGGGAGGAGGTCGGCGAAGAGGTTCCGCACGAAGGTCACGAGGAGCATCTGCCATCGCCCGATCGTGACGCCGGCGCCCGCGGCGCGGACGAGCAGCATGTACCGCTCGTTGCGGAACAGGGTCGAGAGAAGACTCAGTGCCGTGTAGGCCAGCAGTCCCGGCACGGAGGCGCTCCGCACGGAGCGGGCGATCTCCCCCGGGCTGACCACCGTCAGGAGATAGCCGATCACCCCCACGCTCACGATCGCGGAGGCCGCGACGTACCACGTGTGCCTGCCGCCCGGCAGCCGCATCCTCACCCTTCCCCCGGCGAGCCGCCGGGTATACGTGCCTTCGAACGCGCCCCCCGTCCCGGCCGCTCCCGGGCGGGACAGGCCCGTGTGCGCACGGTCGACGCCCTCGCCGCGCCTCCCGCCGCCGGCGCCCGCTCCCCCCCCTCAGGCGTCGTTTCAGGTTCCAGGGGCCCGGCCGGCGGGGCCGTCGAAAACACAGCGCCCGGCGAGCACGAACGCCTGCGGACCGCAACCGCGGCGCACCGCGGTTCCGAGGCCGGAGCGGAAGGTGCGGCACCAGCGGCACCGCCCGTCTTTGCCCCGGCCTGTGATGCGAAGCTCCATCCGCCCCCTGTCGAGGGAGGCGAGGTTCACCGCCACCGCTTCGAGCTTCGCCTTGCCGTGGGCCCAGCTGCTGATGTCGCGGACCAGGGCCGGCATCGGGGCCCCGTCGAAGCGCAGCAGCCAGCGGCATCCCTGCCCGCGTCCCCCGTCTCGATCGAAATCGAGCGTCAGCGACCCCCGGTGCAACTCCCCCGCCGCTTTCCCGTCCATACCCCACCCCCTTTCACCCTACTAGTCGCGAAAAGGGGCGGATCCATTACAAGGTATTTTGCGTATTGTAACAAAAACCGAACGCCGCATCAGGCCAATACCGAAACCGCCGGCGAACGCACAACCCGCCGCGCCGTCTCCCCCGGCCCGAAGCGGGCGCCCGGCAGCGCGACCACCTCCTCGAGACGGCTCCCTGCCCCGACGCGGCACCCCTCCCCGAGAACCACCGCGGGGCCGATGACGCTGCCCGCCTCTATCGTGCAGCCCGGCCCGACGAGCGCCGGGGGGCTGAATCTCGCGCCGGGGAAGCGGCGCGGGAGCGGATCCCCGTCCGCCGAAACGCGGAGGGCGCCGGGCAGCGCGCCGCGCAGCACCTCCGCGTTGGCGTCGAGGTAGGCCGCGAGCGTCCCGATGTCCCTCCAGTACCCGGTCACCCGGTGCCCGGCGATGCGCTCCCCCGCCGCGAGCATCGGGAGGTAGCCGTCCCGCACGATGCACGACGGCGCCCCCGTGGGGAGGCGGCGGAATATCTCGGGCGAGAGGATATGGATCCCCGTGAAGACGGCGGGGGAGAGGCCCCCGCCGCCCCCGACCCCGCCGATGCGCCGCACCATCCCGTCCGCGCCCACCTCGATCTTCGAATACCGGCCGGAGGGGTCCCAGTCGGCGAGCAGCATCGTCGCCGCCGCGCCCGCCTCGATGTGCCTGCGCACCGCCGCGCGCAAATCCGCGTCGGTGAGCGCGTCGGCGTTCGCGAGGATGAACGGCTCGTCCGCGAAGAACCGCTCGACCTTCTTGAGCCCGCCGCCGGTCCCCAGCAGTTCCGGCTCCGGCGAGTAGCTGATGTGCAGCGCCCCGCCGTACGAATCCCCGAGGGCGGCGCGCACCCGTCCGCCGAGGTGGTGAAGATTCACGACGACCTCGCGCACCCCCGCGCGGGCGAGAAGATCGAGGACGTAGTGTATCTGTGGGCGGTTCGCCACCGGGAGGAGCGGTTTCGGGAGCTCGTCGGTGAGCGGCCTGAGGCGCGTTCCAAGGCCGGCCGCCAACAGCATCGCCCGCATCTCAGCCCTCCCCCCGGAGCTGCGGCACGAGGCGGCCGAGCGCCCGGATGCACCGGTCCAGGAACGGGAATCTCGGGGCGGCCTCGCGCACGTAGGCGAACGTCGGCGCGAGGGCGTCCAGGTAGCGCCGGTTCCCGCGCACGACGGCCATGTAGCCGAAGGTGCCGCAGGCCTTGAGGTTCCTCTGGATCCCCGCGAGGTCGAAACGCTCCACGAACTCGTCCCTGTCCCGCCACTCGATCCCGCGGTCGCGGCTCGCGTCGAGGTAGTACGCCGCCATCTCCGCGCGGAACGCCCGGTCGAGCACGGTGTAGGAGTCCTTGAGGAGCGAGGCGAGGTCGTACTGGCACGGCCCCATCCGCGCATCCTGGAAATCCACCACGCCGAGCCGGTCCCCGACCACCATCAGGTTGCGGCTGTGGTAATCGCGGTGGTTGAGCACCCGCGGCATCGCGGCGAGGCGCCGGCACAGCTCCGCGAACCCCGCCCGGATCTCCTCCCGCGCGGCGGGGGACGGCGCGGCGCCGAGGAGCCCCTCCACCGTGTGGCGGAGGAAGAAATCGAGCTCCTCCATCAGCTTCGTTTCGTCGAAGTGGCGGTGGAACGCCGGACAGTCGCGCACGCCGCAGCTCCCCGAGACGTGAACGGAGAGCATCGCGTCGACGGCGAGGCGGTAGAGGCGGCGGCGCTCCGGCGGGGCCGCAGCGCGGAGGCATTCCTCGAGCGTCAGGTCGCCGAGATCCTCCATCAGCACGATGCCGCGGCCCCGGTCCCATTCGTAGATCTCCGGCACCGGGACGCCACAGGAGGCGAGGAGGTCGCGCACCTCGATGAAGTCCCGATCCGCCTCCCGGGAGGGCTCGTCGCGCGTCATCAGGACCGCCGTGCCCGCGCCGCGCCTGACGCGGTAGAACGAGCGCGTGGAGGCGTCCCCCGCCAGGCGCGCCGGGGCCCCGCAGAGCCCGCGGACGCGCAGGAACTCCTCCACCCTGTTTTCCTTTGACTGCCGCATGAAGAATCCCTATGATGGTGCGCCCGTGTCGCCCGCGGGAAGATCGAGTGTAGCACCACCGTGACCGTATGACCAGCGCCATCACGCCCCCGCCGCTGGGCGCGGGCGATACCGTCGGCATCGCCGCCCCCGCGAGCCCGTTCGACCGCGAATGTTTTCTCCGCGGGGTCCGCCTCCTCGAGGAGGCGGGTCACCGGACGCTGTTCGAGGAGGGGATCTTCTCCCGGGACCGGTACCTCGCGGGAAGCGACCGGCGGCGGGCCGGGGAGCTCTCGAGGCTCTTCGCCGACCAGGACGTGAAGGCGGTCTTCTGCGCCCGCGGCGGGTACGGCTCGCAGCGCCTCCTGCCGCTGCTCGATCCGAAGCTGTTCCGGGGCAACCCGAAGATCTTCGTCGGCTACAGCGACCTCACCGCCGTCCACGCCTTCCTCGGGACGGCGTGCGGCCTCGTCACGTTCCACGGCCCGCTGGTCACCGAGATGGGCCGGATGGAGCCGCCCGCCTTCCGCGCGCTGCTGGCGCAACTCGGCCGGACGGCGCCGTGGGGGGAGGTCGCCGCCGGGCTCGAGACGCTGCGCGGGGGGGCGGCGGAGGGGCCGCTCGCGGGCGGGAGCCTCACCGTCTTCTGCGCGCTACTCGGCACGCCGTACGCCGCGGAGACCGCGGGGCGGATCCTCCTCCTCGAGGACCGAGGCGAGAAGCCGTACGAGATCGACCGGCTCTTCTCCTCGCTCAGGTTCTCAGGCGCGCTCGACGAGGCGCGGGGGCTTCTGCTCGGGCGCTTCGTCCCGCCCGCGGGATGGAAGGAGGGGGCGGAGCGCTACGGGGAGGAGGTTCGGCGCATCGCCCTCGAGGCGACGGAGGAGTCCGGCTGCCCGGTCCTCGCCGGATTCCCCGCGGGGCATTTCGACGGGAGCATCCTCTTCCCGCTCGGGGCGCGGGCCTCCCTCGACGGCACGCGCGGAACGGTGACGCTCACGGAGCCGTGCCTGGCGGGATGAGGCGCGGCCGCAACGAAAGGGACTTGTCGGGATGAATATACACCTCTGCGCCATCTGCGGGATGGGGATGGGCTCGCTCGCGCAGCTCCTCAGGGAGAGCGGGCACCGGGTCGGCGGCTCGGACGCCGGCCCGTACCCGCCGATGTCGGACCTCCTCGCCCGCCTGGGCGTCGAGGTGAAGATCGGCTTCAGTCCCACGCACATCCCCCCGGACACCGAGCTCGTGGTCGTCGGCAACGCCGTGCGGGCCGACAACCCAGAGGTGCAGGAGACGATCCGCCGCGGCCTGCGCTACCTCTCGTTCCCCGCCGCCCTGGAGGAGATGTACCTCTCCCGCCGGACGAACGTCGTCGTCGCCGGCACGCACGGCAAGACGACCTGCTCGTCGCTGATCGCGTGGATCCTCACCCGCGCGGGCCTCGAACCCGGCTTCCTCATCGGGGGGGTGCTCCGCAACTTCGGCGGCTCGAGCGCCTCCGGCCGCGGGCCCCACTTCGTCGTCGAGGGGGACGAGTACCACACGGCCTTCTTCGATCGGAACCCGAAGTTCCTGCACTACCGCCCGTCGATCGGCGTCCTCACGAGCGTCGACTTCGATCACGCCGACATCTTCAGCGGCCTCGACGCCTGCAAGGAGACGTTCAGGCGATTCGCCGCCCTCGTCCCCTCCTCGGGGACGCTCGTCGCCTGCGCCGACGACCCGCACGTCCGGGGGATAGCGGCGGATGCGCCTTCCGCCTCGGTCGCGACGTACGGCTTCCGCGAAGGCGCGGACTGGCGCCTCTCCGGCTTCGAGGCGACGGCGGCCGGCGCCCGTTTCACCCTCTCCCGCCGCGGCGGCGACAGGCACCTCGTCGAATCGCCGCTCGCCGGCGCGCACAACGCGCGCAACGCCGCGGCGGCGTTCGCCGCCGCCTCGGCGCTCGGCGTCCCCCCCGACACGATCCTCCAGGGGATCGCCTCCTTCCAGGGGGTGAAACGCCGGCAGGAGGTGCGCGGGGAGGCGCGCGGCGTGACGGTCGTCGACGACTTCGCGCACCACCCCACCGAGGTGCGCGAGACCATCGAGGCGCTGAAGGGACGCTACGCGGGGCGGCGGATCTGGGCGGTCTGGGAGCCGCGGACGAACTCCAGCCGGAGGAGCTTCTTCCAGGACGAGTACCCGGGGGCGTTCCTGGGGGCGGACCGGGTCGTCGTCGCGGGGGTCTTCCGCGCCGAGCAGATCGAGGAGACACGGCGCTTCTCGCCGCAGAAACTCGCCGCCGACCTCGCGAGGCGGGGCGTGCACGCGCGTTATATCGAGCGCGTGGACGAGATCCTCGCGGCGCTCCTGGCGGAGTGCGTTCCGGGGGACGTCGTCCTCATCATGTCCAACGGGAGCTTCGAGGATCTCCACGAGCGCCTGCTCGCGGGGCTCGTCGGCTAGCCGCCCGTTCCCGTCGAGCCGTTCAGACGCGCGCCGGGCGGTCCGGCGCTCTCCTCGCCGCCGGCCGTCAGAAATCCCCCGCCACCGGCACCGGCTCGTTTCCGTTCGAGGCCGGGCGGCGGCCGTCCAGGTGGACAAGTTCGACCGTGCAGAGGCCCGCGATGCGCGCCCCCTCGAGGTCGTACTGCGCGAAGATCGCGCCCCCGAGCCGCTTGAGCGGCAGGAGCGTCCGCAGAGGCCCGTTCGTGAGGACGACCGCGCCGGGGGAGGGGCGGGAGATGCGGGGGATCCCCTCGATCCTGCGCGCCCACCGGGCCACGAGCGGGTGCGACAGGCAGAGGGCGGCGCAGGACCGGCTGCGGGCGAGGGCGCTCGCGACGAATTCCCCGGCCCGCACGGCGCCGAGCCCCCGGAGGCGCTCCCTCTCCGGCACGCCGAGCACCTCGGCCGCGTAGCGCAGCGCGTCGCCGCCGCGGATCGGAACGAACTCCGCGGCGGGGCACGCCCGCTCGGGCCCGAGCCCCTCGAGCAGCAGCTCCGCCGCGGCCCGGGGGTCGGGGCAGAACAGCCGGAGGGAGGACAGGGCCGCGGGGGCGGGAGGCGAAGGGCCTCGCGGGGCGCCGCCCGAGAAGCCGAGAAGTCGGAAGAGCGCGCTCCCCTCCCATCCCCCCGCCGCGATGCGGATCCGCCCGCGGGCGCTCCCGAAGAACCGCGGGATGGCGCCGACGGCCAAAACCAGCCCGGCGAGGCCCTGCGCGCCGATGCCCGCCGCCTCGCGTTCGAGGCGCTTCACCAGCCGCCTGCGGCGGGGGCCGCGCGCGATCCCGGCGACCGCCTCGGCGCAGCGGGCGGCGAGCGCCCGGAGATCCGCCGCCGGGGAACCGTGCAAAACGGGCGGGGAGAACGGGAACGGCGGCAGGCGGACGTCGCAGCCCGCGGCGACCTCCGCCGTGTTGGCGAGGAACGAGTCCGGGAAACCGAGCGCCCGCATCTCGTCGAGGCCCTTGAGCCAGATCGACCGGGTCGTCACGGCGAAGTCGCTCACCTTCCCGAAACGGGTCTTGACGATGATGTCGTGCGCGACCCAGTCCTCGGGGTGGGCGTAGTGGACGTCGTTGGTGACCACGGCCTTCAGCCCGCGGCGCGGCGCGAGCTCGAGGATCGCGGCGTTGGATATCTCCTGCTCCGCGTAGCCGAGGCTGGACATCTCGGGGTGGAAATCGTCGCCGAAGATCTCCAGGTAGCGCCGGAGTTCCCGCTCCCCCGCCGCCCGGCCCCGCCGGATGATCGCGAGGGGGAACGACCCCCAGAAGCAGGCGCTCGAGCAGGAGAGGCCCCGGTGGTATCTCTCCAGGAGCGACCAGTCCACCGTCCCGCGGTTGCCGCGAAAGCAGCGGTCGAGCCACGCATCGCTGGTGAGGGAGACCAGGTTGCGGTACCCCTCGGCGTTCTTAGCGATGAGGACGAGGTGGTTGCGGTAGGGGTCGTTTCGGGCGATGGAGTCGAACGCGTCGTCGACGAAGTAGCACTCGCAGCCCAGGAGCGGGTTCATCCCGCGCCCGCGGGCCGCCCGGTAGAACCGCGGCGCGAAGGCGAGCTCGCCGTGGTCGGTGATCGCCATCGCCCGCT
Organism: Chlamydiota bacterium; assembly: GCA_012729785.1. Classification (NCBI taxonomy): domain Bacteria; kingdom Pseudomonadati; phylum Chlamydiota; species Chlamydiota bacterium. The sequence goes on from JAAYCL010000038.1 coordinate 81,502, forward strand.
GCCCGAGCGCGGCGGCGCGGGCGAGCCCCTCGTCGAGCCCGAGGGCGCTGTCGGAGTAGGAGCCCCAGAAGTGGCTGTGGAGATGCGCGAATTCCATTGCGTGCGGCGGCCCCGGTCGAGGGATCACAGTATAGCACAGGCCCCCGCGCCTCGCGACGCCGTCCGCCTCGTCCCCACGCGCCCCGGCGGCGTGCTATACTGTAGCCCGCGGGAAGGAGCGGGCCCATGGCGAACGGGATCGTGAAATGGTTCAACGACCGTAAGGGGTACGGCTTCATCGCCCCCGAAGGCGGCGAGGCGGAGATCTTCGTCCACTACACCTCGATCGCCGGGAACGGATTCAAGACGCTCTCCCCGGGCGAGGCGGTGGAATTCGACGAGGCGCCCGGCCCCCGCGGCCCCCAGGCCGTGAACGTAACGCGGCGCGGTCCCCGCGTGGCGCCCCCGATCCCCGCGCCGGCGCCCCGCGCGCACAAGGAGACTCCGCGATGATCCCCGCTCGAACGACCGTGCGCCTCGCCCTCGCCGTTTCCTGCCTCGCCGCCCTCGCCTCCTGCGCGGGCGGGGGGCGGGCGATGGCGCGCTACTACGCCAACCACCCGGAGATGATGGCGCGCCTCTTGAAGGTCCGGGTTCTCTTCGTGCAGGAGGTCCGGGGCGCGCCCGGCGAGGACGCCGCCCGGGAGATGCGGGAATGCATCGTCGACGAGCTCGAACGCCGCGGACGCGGGCGCTTCCGGCTCGCCGCCTCCCCCGCGCAGGCCGACGCGGTCGTCGAAACGGAGATGACGGAGGAGCTGGGGCCGGTCCCCGAGGAGGAGCCGCTCCTGTTCACGCTCGAGGAGAAGATCGTCTCGAGGAAGGTCGTCTACGCGCGGATGAAGCTCGCCGACCCGAAGACGGGGCGGCTCATCTACAAGACGGACACGCGGGAGGGGGCCGAGATCGCCGTGGATTCGATCGCGAAGGCCGCCCACACGGTGGTCAGGAACCTGATGCAGGAGATCGAGCGCTGCCGAAGGTCGATCGCGCCCTGAACAGGCGCGGCGAAGCGGCGCAGGCAACGAGGGGCGCGGGGATGCGCCCGGGATGGGTGAACCGTGAGGAAGCTGCTCCACATCAACGCCGCGCCGCGCGGGGACGAGTCCCGGACGCTCAGGGTCTCGGCGGCGTTCCTCGAGACGTTCCGATCCGCCCGCCCCGGCTGCGCGGTGGACGAGCTGAACCTCTGGGAGGAGAAACTCCCGCCGCTCACCGTCCCGGTGGTGCGGGGGAAGTACGCGCTCCTCGGGGGGAAGGAACTCGAGGGGCCGATGCGGGACGCATGGGCGGGGGTGCTCCGGCATATCGAGCGCTTCCTCTCCGCGGACGCGTTCCTTGTCAGCACCCCGATGTGGAACTTCTGCGTCCCGTACGTGCTCAAGCACTACCTCGACGTCATCCTCCAGCCGCGGTACCTGTTCCGCTACACGGCGACGGGGGTCGAGGGGCTCGCGAAGGGGAGACCGATGGTCGTCGTCTCGAGCCGCGGCGGCGACTACGCCCCCGGGAGCCCGATGCGCTCGTACGACTTCCTCGAGCCGTACCTTCGGACGGCGTTCGGCTTCGCCGGGATCGAGGGGATCGTCTTCGTCGCCGCCCAGCCGATGGACGCCGCCGGCCCCGAGGCCGCGGAGACCGCCCTCGAGAAGGCGAAAACGCTCGCGCGCGAAGCCGCGCGAAAACTCTGACCCCCGCCGGATGAAGACGCTCCTCACCGCGAGGAACCTGCTTCTGTTCGGGGCGATCGCGCTCGGCCTCCTCCTCGGGGAGCGCGTCGCGCCGCTCGACCCGCTCGCGATGCCGATTTTGATGCTCATCATGACCGTCTCGCTGAGCGGCCTCCCGTGGGGGCGCTTCCGCCGTCCGCTCGACCTCCTGCGCCCGATGGCCGTCGGGGCCGTCCTGAACATGCTCGTTCTCGGGGGGACGACGCTCGCCCTCACCTGGGCGTTCGTCGACGACCCGGCGCTGCGGGCGGGATTCGTTTTGGTCGCCGCGGCGCCGCCGGGGGTCGCCGTCATTCCGTTCACCAGGTTCTGCGCCGGGGACCTCACGATCTCCACCGCCGGGCTGATCGGCGGTTTCGCCGTCTCCCCGCTCGTCGCGCCGCTCATCACCGCCGCCTTCCTCGGCGAGGGGACGCTCGCCCCCTGGCATCTCCTTCCCGCGCTCTTCAAGCTCCTCGTCGTCCCGTTCGTCGCGGCGCAGCTGATCATCCGCCTGGGGCTCGCGCAGCGTGTCGCACGGCGACACGGCACGGTCGTCAACTGGGGGTTTGCCGTCATCGTTCTGGCCGCGGTCGGGATCAACCGGGAGACGTTCCTCGGCCGCTTCGACCTCCTCCTCTGGGCGGGCGTTACGGCGGCGGCGAGCGTCTTCGGGACCGCGGGGACGCTCAACGCCCTGCTTCGGCGGGCGGGCGTGGAACGCGAAAAGCGGGCGAGTTTGGTGCTCCTCGGGACCGTCAAGATGTCCGCGTTCTCGACCGCGGTCGGCCTCGCCCTGATCGGCAGGACCGCCTCCGTTCCCGGCGTCCTCGTGACGACGTTCAACATCATCTTCCTGATGCTGGCCCCGCACTGGCTCGGCGCGGGGCGCGAGGACGCGCCCCCGCGGGGCGCCTCGATTGACACGCGGGCGGGGATGGTCTAGAATGCCGATCCTACGGTGCGGAAGTGGCGGAACTGGCAGACGCGCTAGATTCAGGGTCTAGTCCCGGCAACGGGGTGGGGGTTCAACTCCCCCCTTCCGCACCAACAATCAGGTCGCCCGTCCCCGGAAGCTCCCTTTTCTTTACGCGGCCGCGCCGGCAGCCGCAACGCGTCGACTCGTTGATCTTCGATAGGTGCCGGTCGTTCCCGATCCCGATTCCGATCCCGATCCCGATTTCGATTTCAGGGGGGTTGGAGGACTCGAACAGTCGCTCACGGAGAGAGTTCGGAGAGGACGAGGCGCGCGTTCGCGAGACGGCAGGCGCGACGTATCGCGGCGAGGTACGGCTTCAGGTTCGGACGGCCCTTCAGCGGCTCGTGGAAGAAACGCACCGAACGGATCCGCTTCCGGGAGAGGTACGCCGCGACGCGAGGGACCAATGCGGCGACCTCGCCTGCGAGAAGGAGATGGTCGTAGTACGGGATCTGGGCGTAGGGCCCGAGCAGGCCGAACTCCCCGGAGAGGATGGCGAAACGACTCCCCGCCTCCCGGCTCATCCGGTGGACGAGGCGGATGCGCGGCGAGAGGTAGCGCCGGATGGAGGGCATCGGGGCCCGCGACCCGTGCTTGACCGCCGAGCAGTAGGTGCAGTAGAGCGTCCCGGAGGCCGAGCAGGGGGGCGCAAAGGATGCTTCGGGCCTCTCGGCGCACACTGAACGGGTGATTCCGAGCGCCCGCCGCTTCACGAGCCCCTCCCTTTTCAGACGACGCGTCCCGCCGAGGTCCGACCCCGGACCCGTTACGAAGCGGACGGACGTTTCCGCCCGAAGAACTCCCACGGGTTCACCGGCAGGGAGTCGCCGTCGCTCAGCGGGTCGCCCAGCCGGACCTCGATGTGCACCCAGCCCTCCCCGCCTGAGACGCCGTCTGCGCCGCCCGCCGTGCCGATTTTCGTCCCCGGGAGAACCCCCTGCCCCGCCTCCACCTCGATCGAGCCCAGGTGCGCGTAGCGGATGCTGTAGCCGTCGGGGTGCGCCACGTAGACGCAGTTCCCGTACTCCTTCAGCGTCGCGCCCTTGTCGGGCCGCCCGGGAGGGAAATCGTGTGTGACGCCGCCGCCGGACGTCAGCGCGGAGGCCTTCCGCTCGCCGGCCCGCGACACGAGCGCCACCCTCCCGACCGCGGCCGCCGAGACCGGCGTCTGGTCTGCCCGGCCGGAGAGATCGACGCCGCGCTGGAGCCGTTTGAAGCCGTTGGCGTCGATATAGACCGCCCCGAACTCGCCCTCCTTCCCCGGGGCGAGCGGTTCGCGGTCGACCACCCGCGACGGGGAGAACTCACGCAGCGGCGGGGCGTAGCGGAGGTCGAGCCTGGTCGCATCACCCATCCAGCGCGTCAGCTCCGCCACGGAACGGAGGTCGGGGACGCAGGCCCCGGGGATGCAGGTGGGGATGTTGTCGACGAGCCCCGCCTCCTCCCAGGCGATTTCCGCCCGCGGCTCGTCCCGGTGCGCGAGCACGCTGACGTACGCGCGCGCCTGCGCGTACCTGAAGACCTCTCCCGACAGCGTCCGGTAGCCGCTCCAGCGGACACCGTCGGGATCGCCCGGCCCCTGCCAGAGCTCGCCGGACTTGACGTAGAAGACCATCCTCAGCGCCCCGCGGTCGCGCGGCGCGTAGCGCTCGAGCGCGGCGGTTGCGAACCCGTCCACCGGGGCGAGAAAGCGCTGCCGCTCCTCCCCGGCCGCGAGGTCGTGGAGAAGGAACTGGAGCAGCAGCAGGAACGGAACGGGAAACGGCATCGGCGGTCACCCGGCCGGGGCGGAGCGGCGCGCGGCCGCTACCTCTCCCCGCCCTTCTTGTCGAGGCGCCTGTTGAGCTCCTCCACGACCTCCCTCGTCATGTCCATCCCCTCGCCGGCGTAGGCGACCGCCGAGGAATCCACGATGACGCGGATGCCGCGCCTGCGCGCGAACGCCCCGGCGGCGGCCCGCAGCTCGCCCATCAGCGTTGCGTACTCCTCCCCGGTCTTGTCCATCAGCGTGCGGGTCGCGGTGCGGCGGAACAACTCGACCGCCGCACTCTTCTCCCGGATGAGGGTTTCGCGTTCGCGGCGGGCCTCCTCGTCCAGTATCCCGGGCTCCTTGACCAGCGCGTCGATCTCGTCGAGCATCCCCTGACCCTTCTTCTCGAGGTCGCGCTTCTCCTTGTCGAGCGTCGCGTGGACCGCCTGCGCCTTCCTGTACCCTTTGAGGACCGCCTCCATGTCGATCACCGCGACCGGTTCCGCGCCCCGCCCGCACCCGCAGAGAAGCGCGGCGGCGGCCGAGGCTCCGATCCATCGTCCCGCGACCGCCGCCCTCATCGAGGGGCCTCCGTTCTGGCGCGGTCCGCGCGATTCCGGATGTCGTTGAGCAGCCCCCCGGCGAGCAGGATGCGCCGCCCGCGCGCGGAGAGCTCCAACCGCGCGGACACCGTCTTGTCCAGGCACGCGTTCCGCATGATCACCCGATCCCCCGACCGCACCGCCTCCCGCAGCCCCTCGATCAGGATCCGGTCCCCCGCGCGAAGCGCCGCGAGATCCTCCGCCCGGTCGAGGAGGAGCGGGACGATCCCGAAGTTCACGAGGTTGGCCAGGTGAATCCTCGCGAACGAGCGGGCGGCGACCGCGGCGATCCCGAGGTAGCGCGGGACGAGCGCGGCGTGCTCCCGGCTCGACCCCTGGCCGTAGTTCTCGCCCGCGACGATGAGCCCCGTCCCCGCCGCCTTCGCCCGCGCGACGAAGCCGGGGTCGAGGCGGCCGAAGGCGTGCTCCGCGAGGGCGGGGATGTTGGAGCGCAGGGGGAGGATCTTCGCCCCCGCGGGCATGATGTCGTCGGTGCTGACGTTGTCGCCGAGGACGAGCGTCACGGAGCCCTCCAGCCGGTCGGCGAGGGCGGGGAAGCGCGGCAACGGCTTGATCTTCGGCCCCTTCACGACCGCCACCGCCCGCCGGTTGCGCGGCGGCCGGACGAGCATCCCGTCGTCCACGAGGAACCGCGCGGGGAGCCGCAACGCCCTCGGGCGGCCGAGACGGCGCGGGTCCGCGATCTCGCCCGCGAGCGCGGAGGCGACCGCCGTCGCGACGCTGCACAGGTAGACGCCCGCGTCGGGCGTCCCCGCGCGCCCCTTGAAGTTCCGGTTGAAGGTCCTCAGCGACACGCCCCCCGAGGAGGGCGCCTGTCCCATCCCGATGCAGGGGCCGCAGGCGTTCTCGAGGAGGCGGGCGCCCGCCTCGAGCATCGCGTCGAGCGCGCCGCACGCGGCGAGCATCCGGAGCACCTGCCGGGAGCCCGGCGAGACGGTCAAACTGACGCCGGGGGCGATCCGGCGGCCCTTGAGCATCGCCGCCGCCTCCCGCATGTCGCGCAGAGAGGAGTTGGTGCAGGAGCCGATGCACACCTGGTCCACCCGCGTCCCGGCGAGCTCCCGCGCCGCGCGGACGTTGTCGGGGCTGTGCGGGGTCGCGACGAGCGGCTCGAGCGCCGCGAGGTCCAGGTCGACGGTCCCGGCGTACGCGGCCGCGGCGTCGGCGGCGAGCGGGCGCCACGCCTTCAGGCGCCCCTGCGCGGCGAGGAAGCGCCGCGCCTGCGCGTCCGAGGGGAATACGGAGGAGGTGAGCCCCAGCTCCGTCCCCATGTTCGCGATCGTCGCGCGCTCGGGGACGGTGAGGCCGGCGAGCGCCGGACCGCCGTACTCGAGCAGTTTCCCCCTCCCCCACTTCACCCCGAATCGCCGGAGCAGCTCGAGGATGACGTCCTTGGCGGAGACCCACGGGGGGAGCTTCCCCGCCAGCCTCACCAGGACGACTTCGGGCATCGTGAAAACGAACGGCTCGCCCGCCATCGCGGCGGCGACATCGAGCCCCCCGGCGCCGACGGCGAGCATCCCGAGCCCCCCGCAGGTGGGGGTGTGGCTGTCAGAGCCCAGCAGCGTCGCCCCGGGCACGGCGAACCGCTCGAGGTGCACCTGGTGGCAGATGCCGTTCCCGGGAGGGGAAAACCAGGCGCCGTAGCGCGCCGCCGCCGTCTGGAGGTAGCGGTGGTCGTCGGCGTTCTCGGGGCCCGCCTGGAGCGTGTTGTGGTCGACGTAGCTCACGGAGAGGCGCGCGCGCGTCCGGTCGAGGCCGAGCGCCTCGAACTGGAGAAAGGCGAGCGTGCCGGTGGCGTCCTGCGTGAGGGTCTGGTCGATCCGCAGCGCGATCTCCCCGCCCGCGGCGTGACGCCCCGAGACGAGGTGCGCGGCGACGATCTTTTCCGTGAGTGTCTTGGGCATACTCTCCCGTGAAGACCCGGGTGGTCAGAAGCCGGGAGTCGGGATCCGGAACGGGTCCCGACTAGGCCTCCGGCGGCGCGCCTATTTCTTCGAGCAACCGCAGGGCCCCGGAAACGTCCCCGCGGCCAAACCCCTTTGCCGGAATCCGACAGTATCGCGCGTGTTCGACGGCACCCTGCGCGACGTCGACGAGCCGGGTCTGTCCGCCTTCCCGCGTCGCCCGAATCCTTCCGCGACGGTCGGGGCGATCGACACCGCGGGGCGCCGGGATCGCGAGACCGGGCCGCAGGTTTCAGATCCGGGGGATGTCCGAGATGGACGGCACGCCGAACGCGCGAATCGGAGGGCCTCGTGCCGCACCGCCGGGTCGGCAGATGCCGCCCGCATCCTCATCCCGGCTCCCGGCGTCCGGATTCCGGCTCCCGATCGGTCATGCTATCGCAGCACGATCTTCAGGCGGGCCTTGACCTTCTCGAACCTGATCCTGTTTTCCCGCGCGAGCCACCCGAGCGCCATCTGGAGCTCGTCGTACGGGCAGTTGAGCGCCTTGATGAGCTCCGCCGGCGTGGCCGCCTTCTTCCGGCGCAGCTGCTCGTACACCCTCCCCGCCGTCTCGCCGATCTTCCCCCAGAGCATCCGCAGTCCCCACCCGGCCAGGGCCGCGCCCGCCGCGGCCCGCCGGAGAAATGATACTACATCGGGAGGGAGGAATGGAGTTTTTTGGGGTCGGACCACGATATCTCGTTGGGGCGGTTATGGTTGAGTCTTTTTAGGGCCTCAAAATAGGCCTTGGACGCGTTTTTGGGGGGGTGAAAACAGCGTGTACGCGCGGCAAGAGCGCAGGGCGGACACCCGAACCTCGATGCTGTAGTAAAAATGAGCGCGGGGACGAACGCCTACCGCGCCCCCGCCCCGGGACCGAGCAGTGCGAAGAGCTCGTCGTTGGAGAGGACGCGGGCGACGTAGCGGGAGAGGTAGGCGAGCGTCACCTTCTCGTGCGCGGCGTCGTAGGTGTCGACGCAGTCGCGGGCGATGATCACGTCGTAGTCGCGCTGGTAGGCGTCCAGCGCGGTGACCCGGATGCAGGCGTGCGTGAGGAACCCCGCGAGGACGAGCGTGTCGTAGCCGCGGACCTTGAGGAACCGGTCGAGGCCGGTGCCGTGAAAGGCGCTCCAGCGGGTCTTGTGGATGACCGGCTCGTCCGGCCTCCTGCCGACCGACTCGAGCTCTTTGGCCCCGTCCGTCCCCTCGACGCAGATCCTGAAGTCGTCCCGCACCATCTGCCGGGTCCAGGTGCTCCGGTCCTCCTTGTGCAGGGTCAGGATATGCACGATCGGGATCTTCCGCTTCCTGAAAAACGCCGCGAGGAGGCGCACGCTCTCGTCGAACGCCGCGGCCGGCTTGCGGAGCGTGAAGAGGCGCGGGAAGTCCTTCTGGAGGTCTATGGTGAGGAGGACGGGATTCATTTTCGTGCGTTTATATCACATCGCGCGGGGAGGGGCAACAGAATGAACGCCGGCACAGCTACTGTTGTGCCACGAAGATAGCGGGTAACGTTTCACCACGGAGGACACAGAGAAAACGCGGCTTCTTTTTTGCCGCGGATTTACGCGGACCAGCACGGATAAAGAATCCGTCTCGTTAGACAATCCGTGGAGATCCGCACGATCCGTGGCACGCAGTTCTTTTTCGCTTCACCCGCGCCCCCTCGCGGCGTACACTATCGCGGGGAGCCGACGACGATGCCCGTGCACGAGTTCTTCATCCCCCCCGGTGTCATCTACGGCCCCGGCGCCCTTGCCCGGCTCGGCGAGGAGGCGGGGCGGCTCGGCCGCAAGGCGCTCCTCGTCGCCGGGAGGGGGTCGCTCCGGCGCGGCGGCGCGCTCGAGAGGATCGAACGCCTCCTTGGGGCCGCCGGCGTCGAAACGGTCCTGTTCGAAGGGGTCGAAGGGGACCCGTCCGCCGAGACGGTGGATCGCGGCGTCGCCGCGGCGCTCGACGGGGCGTGCGACCTGGTCGTGGCGGCGGGCGGCGGGAGCGCGATCGACGCGGGCAAGGCGATCGCGGGGATCGCGACCAACGGCGGCTCGACGTACGACTACCTCGAGGGGAAGGAGATCCGCCTTCCCCCCCTCCCCTTCGTCGCGGTCCCCACCACCGCGGGAACCGGCGCCGAGGTCACGAAGAACGCGGTCATCACCGACCGCCGGCGCGGCCGCAAACAGAGCATACGCCACCGTTTCCTCGTCCCCTCCGCCGCCGTCGTGGACCCCGAACTCACCTTCTCGCTCCCGCCCGCTCCGACCGCCGCGACGGGGATGGACGCCCTCGCCCAGCTCGTCGAGCCGTACGTCTCGAGGCGGAGCACGCCGCTGACCGACACGCTCGCCCTGCGCGGGATACAACTGACGGGGAGCTGTCTCGCGCGCGCGGTCCGGGACGGGGGCGACGCGGAGGCCCGCGCCGGGATGTCGTTCGCGGCGCTGCTCAGCGGGATGGCGCTGGCCAACGCCGGGCTCGGCGCGGCGCACGCCCTCTCCCATCCGCTCGGCGTCCGCTTCAACGTCCCGCACGGCTGCGCCTGCGCGATCCTGCTCCCCCGAGTGATGGCGTTCAACCTCCCCGCCGCCGCGCAGAGATACGCCGATGTCGCCGCGGCGCTGGGCGAGGAGGTCCGGGGGCTCGCGGTCGAGGATGCCGCCCGCAGGGCGGTCGAACGCGTCCGGCGCCTCGCCGCGGAGATCGGCATTCCGCCCGGCCTCTCCGCGTTCGGGGTGCGGGAGAAGGATTTCGCGGCGATTGCGCGGGAGGCGCGCGGGTCGAGCCTCGAGGGGAACCCGGTCGCGGCGGACGAGGGGGCGCTCGTGCGCATACTCCGTGCGGCGCTCTAGTCCGCGCGGCCTCATCGCGTCTCGGCGCGCATTGTGGTCTTTGGTCCTTGGGATTTGAACCTTGGGCTATGGGATTCTGGATTTCATCACGGAGGTCTGCCATGCAGCGCGTGAACGAGAAGGAACAGTCGTACCGCCACGGCGACTCGGGGCCCAAGTATTTGATGCGCGGGCCGCGGTTCGAGTGGGGGATCATCCGCCTGAAGGCGGGGGAGAAGATGGGGCGCCACGGGCACAAAGAGGTCGAGGAGACGTTCTACTTCTTCGAGGGGGCGCCGACGCTCCTCGTCAACGAGACCCCGCAGCGGGTCCGAGAGGGGGATGTGTTCCGCCTCGAACCCGGCGAGCGCCACGACATCGTGAACGACACGCCCGCCCCCATCCGAGTGATCTTCATCAAGACGCCGTACCTGCCGGAGGACAAGATCAACTGACGCTATCGAGCTGTCGCGCTATCGAGCGAGCGGGAGCGGCGGACCGATATCCCCCACCGCGCAACTTCCCACGCGGCGGTCCCGGCGAGGAGCGCCGCGCACAGGATGAACGGGGAGCGCAGGCCGAGGTACTGGGCGGCGAAGCCCCCCAACAGCGGCCCCAGGAAGAACGCCGACCCCACCATCAGCTCGTGGATCCCCGATCTGCGCCCCGCATCCCCGTCCCCGCAGAGGCTGTAGTAGAGGCTCGAGTAGTACGACAGGCCGAGCGCGATCCCGATCAGCGAGAACGCAAACGCGAGCAGCGGCACCGAGACGGTCTGGAAGATGATCAGCATCCCCGCCGCCGCGAGGCCGTGCACCGCCACCAGCGGCCCGTAGCGGAAATGCCAGGCGCGGGTCGCGCGCAGGACGATGAAGAAGGCGGACTGCGCGGCCCCCACCATGAAGAGCAGGCAGCCGATGAGCTGCGGGGAAAGGTCCCGGACGGAGGCGAGCTTCGGATAGAGCGACTGGACGTTGGAGAGGCAGAAGAAACTCGCGAAGTTCGCCCAGAGCACCAGGGAGAGGAACTCGGCGGCGTTGTTGCGGCGGGCGGCTTCGTCGGCGGGCGGCGGGGGGGGCGGGGCGGCGGCGGAGGTCTGTTTCCGCAGGAGCAGGAGCAGCAGGACGAGCGAGGAGTTCGTCAGCATCGCGTAGCACCAGGGGAGTCGGTAGTCGACGGCGAAGAGGAAGCCGCCGATCATCGGCCCGACCATGATGCCCAGGCTCCAGGCGAGGTTGAACAAACCGAGGCGCTCCGCGAGCCGTTCGCGTCCGCCCACCTCGGAGAGCCACGCCTGGAGCGGGGGCCAGAAGAAGGCGGAGAAGAAATAGCCGCAGATGGCGATGATGAACAGGTCCCTGAGACCCGAGACGGCGAAGATGAACGAATCCACCGCGACGAGAAGGGCGCAGCAGAAGATGAGCGAACCGCGCCGCCCGCCCGCCCTCGCGCGGACCCGGTCCGAGAGCCCCCCCCCGAACGGGCAGGCGAGGGTATAGACGAACGCACCGGCGGCGCCGAGGATCCCGAGCTGGAGCGGCGAGGCGCAGAAACGGATCCCGAGGAGCGGGAAGGCGACCACCAGCACGCCGGTGGCGCTGTTCATGATAAAGGCGAACGCGTAGAGGATGCGGGGGCGCAGCGTGATCACAGACTCATTCCTTGCCGCCCGATCGGACGGAGGGGGGGAGGAACGGGAACGCCCCCGCGCGGATCAAAACGCAATGCGTATCTTTCTGTCGGCCTCGGGCTCGACGACGACGTCCTTCCCGAACAGCGTGACGTCGCGCTCCTTGCCGATCTCGTCGCTGTACCTCTCGTAGGCCTTGACCCCCTTCCCCACGGGGGTGTTGTCCGCGACGCCGCAGCCGCAGACGGCCGCGAGGCACGCGAGGCAGGCGACGGTGACGCATCTCATCGGCGACCCCCTCTTCCCGACAGGCGAGGCGTTAGTCCCTGCTCACGAGTCTGAGGTTGGATATCTCCACGTTGGACTTGTCGCCGTCTATGTGGTAGACCTTCTCCCGGCGGCGCAGCGGCCTTCCGAGGTACTCCTCCATCTTGAGCCGGTGGAGGTATTTTCCCTTGTTTTTCCCCGCGGTGATGACGATCGAGCCGTCCGGCCGCTTGAACTGCCCGGTCTTGAACCGGGGGTGGCGCTCCCCCGACGGGACGCCCTTCAGCGGGATCTTGCACTTCTTCAGATGCACATAGATGGTCCCGGGGTCCACGCCGCACTCCTTGGCGATATCCGCGAGGGACCGGTCCTCCCGACGGTACCGGCGCTCGAGCCATTCCCGGTCGTGGTAGTTCTTGATCGGCGGTCTCAGCCCGAATTCGATCTTCTTGAGCGACGCGTACTGGCGCGTGAAGCCGAAGACGGCGCCGATCTCCTCGAGCGTTCTCCCTTCCCGCAGGAGCGCGCAGAAGCGCTTGTAGCCGCCGACCTCGCTGTAACGCCTGTTGAATCTCTGTATCGCCTTTTCCAGGTTTTTCGCCATTGCGGAAACCCCCGTACGATCGCCGCCGCGCGCAGAAGACCGCGGGGCGGTGCTACAAGGACCGATATTCGACAAACTACCACATACGATCCGTACTGTCAATGCAGATGCCGCGGCGCGGAACGCGACGAAGCGAACCCGAACGGGCCACGGGCCGCCTGAATCCGCTCCACTCGAGCCCGCGGGGCAATGGCGCTTGACCTGCCCGCGCGCCGTCGTGTAGAGTGTTCGCGCCCCTCCCGGGATCCGGGAGGCGCGTGCGCGTCATCGCGGAGACAGAAGATGCGACTTCCTCTCATCGCCGTCATTCTCGCCGCCGCGGCCCTGCCGGCGCGGGCCGAGGAGCGGCCCCGGTACCCGTTCAAGAGCGCCGTGGTGGTCTACAAGATCAGCGGTACGATACAGGAGGGAACGCAGACCCTCTTCATCGACGACCACGGGCGCACAACGAGGACCGAGCGCGACACCACGCTCACCCTGCTCGGGCGCACGCAGAAGGAATCCATCGTCGAGATCGACGACGGCGAGTGGATCTACCGCATCGATCAGATCAAGAAAACCGCGGAGAAGACCCCGAGCTATGCGAGGCTCGCGCGAGAGATGGTGCGCTCGATGAGCCCCGCCCAGAAGACGGCCTTCGAGGAGATCGGCAGGGAACTCACCCGGGGGCACGCCATCTCGGGAGAGGTCGCCGGCAAGGGGAAGGAGAAGGTGCTCGGGCGCGACTGCGATCTGTACGAGGCGATGGGGATGACAACCTGGCTCTGGAACAATCTCCCCCTCAAAAAGAAGAGCCCCTCGCTCGGCGACATGGTCCAGGAGGCGGTCGAGCTGAAGGTGGACGTGCCCATCCCCCCGGAAAAGTTCCTCCCGCCGCGGGGGATGAGGATCCTCGAGGCCGGGCGTGTCGTGGACGACCCCCAGCCCCTTCGCTGAGACGGCGGCGCCCCGCACCCGTTCCGTATCCTCTTCCCGAAAAGATCCTCTTTTACCGGCGCTTCCGGCGGAGACAGGAGGGCACACAAGCCGGCACATCGTTCCCACCCGCCCGCGCATACCTGCACGCCCCCGGTTTCGAAGATCCGTCTTCTCCCGCGGCATGCAGTCGCGCCCCATGCGCCCGGAAGGATATCGAACCGCTCCCCGGGCGACGGCGAAAAGAGGGCGAAAGGAGACGCGCGCGCGGGGGAAAAGGGTTAGAGGTAGCCCGCAGTGCGGGCGATGGCGCGGATCGATGCGATGAACGGCGAATCGTCCGGGAGGGCGAAGATCGATCCTCCCGCGAGGCTGACGCGGGCGACCTCCGGATCGCGGGCGAGCGTGCCGCAGCAGGTGAACGCGGGATCCGCGGAGAGATCCCCGATCCTCTCCGGCGGGTAGTCGTACCCCGCCGCCAAATAGAACCGCTCGAAGCGGATCTGGATCTCCTCCGCGATTCTCCTCGCCCTCCGCGCGTTGTCGAGGGCCTTCTTCGACCCCCCGACGACGGCGAAGATGTCGTCGATCGAGGCGGTGATCCTCCGGTTCAGGTGCTCGAGACCGGCCGGCGAGTCGATGAGGACGAAGCGGTAGCCCCCCTCGAGCCGCGCGATGAGCCCCTTGAGGATGCTGTTCGGCCGGCAGTAGCATCCCTCCGACCATTTTGTGCCGAGGGAGAACAGGTCGAACCGTTCCCCCTCGTAGAGCCCGTGATGGCTCAGGAGGTAGTCCACCTTCTCCGTCAGCGGCGCCTTCTCGAGCCGGGGATCGATGCGGCCCGCCTTCACGTCGAAGAGGAGCTCCGAGATGCTCTTGACCCCCTCCCGCTCGACCTCCACGCCCATCGCCTCGGCGAGGTTCTGGTCGGGATCGGCGTCGATCAGGAGGAGCGGCCCTTTCTCGGAGAGCACGCGGGCGAGGCCCGCGATGAAACAGGTCTTCCCCACGCCTCCACGCCCGATCGACGCGATCTTCTTCACGCAGCGAAGTATAGCCGCCCCGGCGCCGTTGTCAAGGCGGCGCGCGGCATCAACTGCTTCACCACGGAGAGCGCGGAGAACAATGCGTCAGACACGGATTAACACGGATCGTACGGATATCCACGGATAAGGAAATGGATATTCTATCCGCGCTGATCCGCGTAAATCCGCGGCGAAATACACTGCACCTTCTCCGTGTCCCCGTGGTGAAACGGTAACCTACCCAAAGGACAGTTGACCCGCCCGCGGGGCTTCTGCTACGCTGTCGCCGCAGATGAAGATCCTCGTCCTCAACTCCGGCTCCTCCTCGATCAAGTACCAGGTCTTCGATATCGACTCCCGCGAGACCCTTCTCGCGAAGGGGCTCATCGAACGGATCGGGCTGAAGAATTCCGCGGTGGCGCACTCCGTCTCCGAGAAGCCACCGTTTTCGCGGACCGGCGAGATCCGGGATCACACCGTCGCCATCGAGGAGATCCTCTCCCTCCTCACCCATCCAGAGCAGGGCGTGGTGCGCGACCTCCGCGAGATCGAGGGGGTCGGACACCGGATCGTGCACGGCGGCGAGAAGTTCGCCGAGTCGGTCCTCGTCGACGACGCGGTGTACGCGGCGATCAAGGAGTGCGTCGAGCTCGCCCCGCTCCACAACCCGCCGAACCTCCTCGGCATCGAGGCGTGCCGGAAACTTTTGCCGGGCGTCCCGCAGGCGGCGGTCTTCGACACCGCGTTCCACCAGACGATGCCTCCGCGGGCGTACGCGTACGCAATCCCGTACAGGATGTACCTCACGCACAAGATCCGCCGCTACGGCTTCCACGGCACCTCGCACATGTACGTCTCCCGGGAGGCGGCGCGCCTCCTCGCCAGGCCGCTCGAATCGCTCAAGATCGTCACCTGCCATCTCGGGAACGGCTGCAGCGTGGCCGCGGTGGACAGCGGCGTCTCCGTGGACACCTCGATGGGGTTCACCCCGCTCGAGGGGCTGGTGATGGGCTCCCGGAGCGGCGACCTCGATCCGTACGTGCCGCTCTACCTGATGGAGCGGGAGCGGATGGGGATCTCGGAGATGAGCGATCTCCTCAACAAGAAGAGCGGCCTCGTCGGGATCTGCGGCAAGAAGGACATGCGCGACATCATCGAGGACGCGCGCGCCGGGTCGAAGGCGGCGCTCCTGGCCATCGAGGTCTTCACCTACCGCGTCGCCAAGTATATCGGCGCCTACGCCGCGGCGATGAACGGCCTCGACGCGATCGTCTTCACCGCGGGGATGGGCGAACGGAGCGCCCCGATACGCTCCCGCATCCTCGCCTTCGCGACCTTCCTCGGCCTCGAGGTGGACGAGGAGAAAAACCGGCGCGGCGAGACGATCTTCTCCACGCCCCGGTCGAAGGTCGCCGCGATGATGATCCCCACGAACGAGGAGCTGGTCATCGCCCGTGACACGCACCGCCTGATCACGGCGCGGGCCCGCGCGTAGCCGCGCCCCCCCATCCCCCTCCGGCACACGGGGGGAAAAGGCGCGTGGGCGCGATCCGTTCCCCCCGGCGCGGGGGGACGGCGGGCGCGCGTCGCGCATGGAGGCCTTGTGGCGATGCTCTCGTCCGCGCTCATCCTCTCGTTCCTCCTGACCGCCTCACCCGCGGCGGAGCGTCTTCTCGACGACGCGCAGGCGGAGCTCTCCGGCGACTGGGAGCTCTTCCGCTCCGCCTCCGCCCTCGGCGGCTGGGCGGCCCGGACCGGGCCGGGGAGCGGCGGCAGCGTCGCGACCTACCGTCCCGCGCTCGACCAGGAGGGGATCTACGAACTCTTTCTCCGCTGGCCCGCCGCAGCCGGGACGCTCGCCGCGGATCTCCCGGTCTTCGTCCGCGCCGCCGGCGGGGTCCGCCACGCCCGCGTAAATCTGCGCGACGGCGGCGGCGTGTGGCGGAGCATCGGCGAGTACCGTCTCGGCGCCGGGGCGGAGATCGCGATCACGGACATGGGCGGCGGCGACGCAATCGCCGACGCGGTGCGCCTGGTCCTGAAGCGCCCCGTTTCGGCGCCGCGACGGATCTTTTATGCCGCCCCGGGCGGCAGCGACGCGAATCCCGGCACTCCCGACGCGCCGTGGGCGACGCTCCAGAAGGCGGCCGCCGTGCTCGAGGCGGGCGACACGGTGTATGTCCGCGCGGGATCGTACGCGGGCGGCGTGGTTCCGCTCAAAACCGGGAGCGACCACCGCTACATCTCGTTCCGCGCCGCCCCGGGCGAGACGCCCGTCGTCTCGGGCGGGGCGGGGCACGGCTTCGACCTGTCGGGGAAAGGGTGGATCCGCATCGAGGGGTTCAACGTCGAGGGGAACGCGGGAAACGGCATCCACCTCGGGGAGTTTGCGCACGATATCGAGATTCTGGACTGCGCGCTCGACGGCAACGGCGGGGACAACCGGTGGAGCGCGGGACTGATGCTCCTTAGGGGATGCGCGCGGATCCACCTCCGGGGCTGCCGCGCGCGCGACAACGCGGGATTCGGCTTTGCGAGCGACGGGGACACTCCGCGCGCATCCTTCGTCACGCTGGAGCGCTGCGAGGCGCGCCGCAACGGGAACGACGGGTTCGGCTTCTACGCGGAACGCGCGCTCCTGACCGGCTGCGTCTCCCGCGACAACGGCTGGAACATCGCCGACAACGGCGACGGCTTCGATCTCCTCCATTCCCGCGACGCGATCCTCGACCGGTGCCTCTGCGCCGGCAACAACGCGCACGCGTTCAAGCTGGGCAACGGGCGATACGTGGTCGTCAACTGCCTGAGCGCGGACACGCAGAAGGAGGGATACGGGCGCTACCCTGGGATCGCCTTCCTCGGCGCCGACTCCTCGGGGATCGCCGCCAACTGCGGCGTGCGCGGGATCTCGTTGGCCGGAACGGGTCCGTACGCGCTCCGGAACTGCGTCATCCGCAAGAACGGGAACAGCTCCCCGATCAGCGCGGCGATCTACTGCGAAAACGTTTCCGCGTCGCTCTCCTCCGATTACAATCTGTTCCTGCCCGACATCCGCTACGGCGTCAATTTCGACCCGCTCTGCCACCGCGGCCCCGCCGAGGGGGGGGTCTCGTACCGCTCGCTCGCGGAGTGGCAGGCGGCGGGGTACGACGCGCACTCCTCCACCGCGGTCGAGAGCCCCTACGCAAACGAGGCGGCGCTCGATTTCAGGCCCCGGCCCGGATCCGCCGTTATCGACGCCGGGACGAGCGACCGAACGCCGGGGGTCGATTTCGAGGGCTGCGCGAGGAGGTGGAGCGACCCGCCGGGCGCGGGCGCGGGATCGCGCCCGTACCACGACATCGGCGCGGTGGAATGTCGGGAAGACGGGCCGTGCGCCGCCCCGCTCCGGCTTCTAGCCGACGGGACGCTGTTCCCGCGGGGAGCGGGGCTCCGGCTCGCCGCGGCGGTGCAGCCGACGAGCCGACGTTTCGACGCCTACGCGGTGCTGGCGGGGCCCGCGGGGACGTACTCGATCCTGCCGGGTGGGCGCCTCGCCCCCGGCATCCGGCGATACCTGGGGGCTGTCCGGGGGATCGAGGCGGAGACGAAGGCGGCGCTCCTGGAGATCGAGGTGCCCGCGAATATCCCGGCGGGCGCCTGGACCTTGCACGCCGGTCTCGTGCCGCCGCAGGCGCCGCCGGCGCTCGTCAACGCCTTCGCGCTGGACACGTTGCGGCTGGCGGTGCGCGACTAGCGGGGCGGGCGAGGAGCGGCCGCGAAGGCGTGTTCCGTCTCCCGCCGCGGGGGGATGGAGCGGTCCGGCCCGAACGAACGGCGCGGCGCCCTCAGCGCATCGCCGCGAGCGCCTCCTGCATCTCGCCGAGGCCGTTCTTCACCAATACGAGCTCCTGGATCCCCCCCGACTTCTGGACCGCATTCCCGTATATCTGCAGGGCGCGCCGGAGGCACCAAGCCGCCTTCCCCCTCTCTTCCCGCCGGGCATAGAGCCCCGCCAGTTTCCCGTACTGTCGCGCGATGAGCACGGCGGTCTCGAGCGAGTCGGGGTCGGCGTCCAGGGCGGTGAAGAAGGAGAGGATGACCTTCGCGTGATCCTCGGGCCTCGCCGCGTCTCCGCGCGCCTCCGTCTCCCGCAGCTCCCTCCGCGCCCGGTCGAGCCAGAACCCCGAGCCCCGCGCCTCTTCCGAAGCCCTCGACTCCCTCCACGGGGCCACGGGGATGCCCCACTTCTCCCGGAGCGGGTTCGAATGGATCGAGAGGTCGGCGGTGTGTGCGGCCCCCGCGCGGAGATACCCTATGGCGATCCCCGCGGCGGAGCGTTTGAGCCCCTTCGACAGGGCGATATAGTCGTCGAGGCGTTTGACCTTCGTTTTCCCGATGGAAATGATCCGGTCGCCGGGCTGGAGACCCGCCTGCGCGGCCGGGCTCCCCGGGGCGACGCTCAGGATTTCCACGGCGCCGTTATCCCCCTCGACGATCTCCAGCCCCTCGAGGACGGAGCGAGCGGACACGCCGGAGGCGAACAGGCACAGGAGGGCGCACAGCGCCGCCATTCTCGGCTTCATCACCATGAGTATAGCGCCGGGGGGACGCCGCGGCAAGGGCCGGTCCTCACCGCCTCGCGCGGCCCGCCCAACGGAGCACCCGCGCCCAGAAGCCCGCCGATCTTTCCGCCGCCCCCGAACCGCCCGACCAGCGCCCCTCGACATCCGAGGCCCAGACGACCGTCCTTCCCCTCCCGAATCGCCACGAGGCGAGGAGCGGGTCTTTTTCGCCCCGCAGATCGCTGTAGAGGGCGACGTCGGCGCCGGGCCGGGCCGACAGAATGACGTAGCCCCTGACCTCCGGGATTTGGCCGCGACGGATCTCCTCCAGGATGGCGCTCTTCCCGCCGAGCTTCGGCACGACGGATCCACTGATGAGGCCGGATTCCACCATCGACTTCCGCGCGTCCCGGAGGAGGGCGAGCGGGAGTTCATCCACGTCCCCCAGGTGCGTGTAGTCGCCTCCCGTCCCCAGCGCGAGCGCGCGCAGGAAATGGCTGCCGTCCTTTCGCCCGATGTCCATCGCGGATATGGCGACGCCGTTCCTCGTGTAGTCGGCGATGAGGCCGCGGTAGTCGTACTCGGAGATGTCTTTCGTCATCCCGTCGGTGATGAGAATGACGCGCTTCACCCTGCAGGCGGAATCCTGGAACTGCCGGAGCGCCTCCTCCAGGGGCCCTGCGAGACGCGTGTCGCCGCCCGTCTGGAGCCGGCGGACGAGGTTGACGATGCGTTCCCGGTCGTCTCCCACGGGCCCCAGCGGCACCAGGACCGAATAGGAGGAGTCGAACGGGATGATCCCGACCATGTCGTTCGACTGCATCTGCGTCAGCAGCTCCCCGACGGCCCGCCGCGCGGCCAGCATCTTCCCCCCGAACCCCTCGCCCATGCTCCCCGACTTGTCGACGAGGAGGACGATGCACAACGGCAGCGCCTCCCTCTTCCCGAATCTGTTCCCCCCGCCCATCGTCACCGGGAGCATCGCTTCCAGCGGCGTTCCGCGGTAGGCGGCGCCGAGACTTCCCGGTCCGCCGAGCACCACGAGACCGCCGCCGTAGTCGCGCACGTACCGGGCGAGCGCCCGCATCCGCGCGTCGCCGAGGGAGGCGCGGGGGATGTTGGAGAGGACGACGCAGTCGTAGGCGAGGAAATCCTTGACGTTGTCCGGCACTAGTTCGGGGCCCCCGACGCGCGTCTCGACATCCTCCGCCGCGAACGCGTTCGCGAGGAACTCCCTCCCCGCGGCCGAGCGGCTCACGCAGAGGATGTTCCGCACGGAGGGTCGGGCGGGGGTGGATGCCGCGGAGATTCCCGGCGCGGAGTGCCGCGGCGGCGCACCCGGGACACCGTCCATCTCCGCGGGGCCTGGCGCAGCGGGGACGCAGAGCGTCGCGGCGGCGAGGACAACAACGGAAGCTTTTCTCATCGCGTGTATTCGGTCTCTCTGTTCCGATCACTCCTCACATCCACAGCTTCCTCGCCGCGATATCCAGGAGGAGGAGGGCAAAGACGAGCGGGAGCAGGTACGGGGCGAGCCCCTCCCGAACGGGGGCCCTCTCCGGGGCGAAGGAGGCCGCGTCGAGGGCCGTATCGACCCCGCCGCCGCCCGCCCGCGCGATCGCCTCGAGCAGCCGCAGGTTCGTCCCCGTGACGGATTCAGCGGTCGCGGCGGGCTTCGCCGGGCCGCGGCGGAAGAGGGCGACCTCCTTGCGGCCGGTCACCTTCCCCGCCTCGACCCTCTCCACCGTCACGGAGTCGAGCGAGGGCGGGATGCCGCGCGCCTCGCCCGCCCAGACGTCGGGTGCGACCTGGTGGAGCGCCGCGGTTTTTCTCCCCTTCGCCGCGGCCGCGCCTGCGGCGATCCTGAACGAGACCCCCTCCTTCACCGGGCTGAACGACCGCAGCTCCAGGACGTCGCGCCCCCCGTCGCTCCTGAGGCGCACCAGGTACGAGTCCTGCGACCGCTCGCGCATCGCCCACCGGATGATCTGCGCCCAGAATTTCCCGAAGATCCTCGACCCGACCATCCCGCCCGACCAGCGCCCCTCCGCGTCGGAGGTCCAGGCGACCGTCTTCCCGAGTCCGCGCCGCCACGAGGCGAGCAGCGGGTCCTTGAGCTTCCGCGCGTCCGTGTAGAGCGCGACGTCGGCGCTGCGCTTGGCGGCGGTGATGACATAGCCCTCGAGCACCGGCAGCTCCTCCTGCCGGATCCCTTTCAAGATCGCGGTCTTCTCGCCGAATCTCGGCACGATCCGCTCCTCGAGGAACCCGGTCTTCTCCAGCACCCTCCGCGCATCCTGGAGGACGATCATCGGGAGCGTGGAGGCGTCCTTGACGTGGTAGTAGTCCCCGCCGGTCCCCAACGCGACCGCGCGGAGGAATTCGCTGTCCGCCCCGCGCCCGATGCCGACGGTGGAGACGGTGACGCCGTTCCGCGCGTACTCGGCGATGAGCGCCCGGTAGTCGTACTCCTTGACGTCCCGCGTCATGCCGTCGGTGAGAACGACGACGTGCTTGGCTTTGCACGCCGAGGCGCGCATCTGGCGGAGCGCCTCCTCCATCGGCTTTGAGACGCGCGTGTCGCCGCCGGGATAAATCCTCCGAATGCGGTCGATGATGAACGGGGCGTTCCCCCCCACGGGACCCAGCGGCACGAGGACCGTATGGAAGGCGTCGAACGGGATGATGCCGACCATGTCGTTGGGCTGAAGCTGCTTCACGAGCTCCTCGGCCGACCGGCGCGCGGCCACGATCTTCCCCCCGAACCCCTCCGCCATGCTCCCGGACTTGTCGATGACGAGGATGATGCAGAGCCGCACCGTCTTCTCCCGCTCGTACGGGACGCCCGCCCCCATCGACACGGGCAGCAGCTCCTCCACCGGCGTCCCGCCGTAGCCGCCGGGGCCGAAGCTGTCGGGCCCGCCGAGCATCACGAGCCCCCCGCCGTGCTCCTCCACGTACCGTTTGAGCAGCTTCATCCTCGCCTCCCCGAGCGCTCGGCGCGGGACCCCCGAGAGGACGATGCAGTCGTAGGGGAGAAACCCCTCGAGCGTGTCCGGGATGATCTCCGCCCCCCCGACCTGCGTCTCGATATCCTTCGCCTCGAGCACCTCGGCGAGGAAGTTTCTCCCCTCGCTGGTGCCGCCGACGCAGAGGATCCTCGGCCGGTCGACGACGAGGACCGGCGCGCCGACCGTCTCGGGCACCCCGGCCCCCCCCTCGACGAGCGGGGTGAGCGTCGCCGTGATCCGGTGCGTCCCCGGCTCGGCGATGGCGTACGGGAGCTCGAAGGCGTTCGTGCCCGGCTGGAGCGGGACGGGCCACTCCTTGACGAGCTTCTCCCCGGCGCGCAGCTCGAGAGACCCGTGCGCCGCCGCCTCCCCGCGGTTCTCGGCGATGATCCGCACCACGAACCGCTCGGAGACGGAGACCTCCTCCGGGAGGTCGAGGCGCACGAGCGAGAGGCGCGTCTCCCGCGGGCGGGGCGGCGGCGCGAGGCAGTCGATCCGCACGCCGTCCCGTCCCGCCTCGACGGCCGCCGCGACGGCGTCCCCGGAGTTTTCGTTGCCGTCGCTGAAGATCAGGAGACGTCGAGGGCCGGAGGGCGGAAAGGCGAGACAGGCCGACTTGATCGCGGCGGAGATATCGGTCGCATCGGTGAGGATATCCGGGGAGAAGGCGCCGGCGGAGACGTCGCGGGAGAGCCCCTGCGCCATCTCGCTCCCGCGCGCGAACAGGACAACCCCCTTCGTCGCCGCCGCGGCCGCGAGGGCGAACAGCTCCCGCGCGCGCCCCTCCGCCCATTCCCGCCCCTCCGGGCCCATGCTGTCGGAGACATCCACCGCCGCGATGACGGAGGGGGGGCGCACCTCCTCCGTCCTGCGGCTAAGGCCCGCGAGGAGGAGGATGCAGAGGACGAACGCCGCGGTGCGGGCGAGGAGGGCGGCGAGCAGCCGCAGCGGCCGCCCGCGCCGCAGGGCGAATGCCCCCATCACCCAGAGTGCGAGCACCATGCGCAGCCAGGCGAGGTGCTCGGGGCGCGCGAACTCCAGCCCGTGACGCGCGGCGAGACGCACAAGGTATGCCGTGAAATCCATACGGTCCTGTCCGAAAACCCAGTTCCTGCCCAGAGGTTATCCACAACCCAAGGGCACACCTAAGTGTGCCCTGGGGTTGTGGATACCTATATCCGTCCCCCCCCGGCCGAGGGAGGGCTCACGCTCTCTCCTGCCTCCGCAGGGGCGGGCGCAAGCGGCCGCCGTCGCATGCCGAACAGCAGCCAGTCCGCCAGCATCAGCGCCGCCGCGAGAAGCAGGAACAGGGGGCTTCGATCGGGAGGCGCGGACGGCGGCATGCGCACCGAGACCACCTCTGCCGCCGACACGCGGTCGCCGGCGTCGGCCTCGGTCCGCAAATCCGACTCCGCGCGGCTGCAGAGATTCGCCGCGAACGATCGGCTCTCCCCCTCCCCGGTCAGGAGGTAACGCCCCGCGTAGTCGGTCCCCGCGAAGACAAGCGGCTCGCCGCGCGCGGCGGTCACGGCGGTCTCGTTACCGCGAGGGTCGATGACCGTGGCGGCCGCCTCCTCGCCTTCGGCGCCCCCCGTCTCGGGAAGGAGGGTTTCGTACGGCTCTCCGGTCTTCAGCTGCGCCCGATCGTCCTCGGCGAGCCAGTTGAGGGTGTTGAGGAGCAACACGAGCGCGGGGAGGGATTCGACCTTCCGGTGGTCGATCTCGGCCGCGTCGTACGCCATGACCGCGACCTTTCTCCCGCGATGTCGCCCGCAGAGGAGAAGGGGGATGTCGCCCCCCCCCGTCGCCGAGATGACGACGGGCCGCGCCCACCTCGGCGTCTCGAGGAGCCGCGCGCCGCTCAACCGGACGCCGTTCAGCCCCCGGAGGTTCTCGCCGATCGGATGGCTCTCGTCCCAGTTGAGGAACTCGATCCCCGTCGCCCAGTCGCCCCTGACGGGCGCGACGGCGCTCTTCACCGGGGGGCATATGAGGAGAAGGTTGGCCGCGGGCATCTCCTCCGGCTCGCACCGGTGGAAGATGACCGTGTGGAAGGAGGCGATATCGGTGGAGACGAACTGCGACGGGTTGCGCGCGACGAGCTCGACGTGCGGAATCGCCGCCGCGAGGCCGGTGAACGACCGCAGGCACGCAGGGTCGCGCGTGAACAGGGCGATCCGCTCGGTGCGGCGGCCGGTGAGGAGCGCCCAGGCGCGGTTGTCGGCCGGGAGGGAGTCCGAGGGCTCGAGGACGATCTCGACGGCCCCCTCGGGGAGGGTCTCCCCCACCGCGGTGGTGAGCGACGCGCCGGGGGCCAGGGAGACGGGCCGCGAGGCGATCCCCCTCCCGCCCGCGAGCGCGCGGAGCGTCCCCGCGAAGCGGGAGGCCGAAAGGTTCTCCACGGTCACGTAGGCGGAGGCGATCTGCCGCGCGGAGAAGAGGTCGGTGTGCACCGCGAGCGAGGTGATGGCCGCATTCCCCTTCGGCGCGCCGACGCGGTCGACGCGGATCGCCCCGCCCGCCGTCTCCCTCCCGAGGCCGAGCGAGTCGGCGCTCCGGTCGGTGAAGATGCGCAGATGCGTCTCCTCGGCCGCCGCCTCGGGCAGGCGGCGGCGCTTCTCCCCCTCGCGCAGGAGCGCCATCGCGGTCCCGAGCGCCGGGGCCATCCTGTCGGGGGTGTCGGCGGGGAAAAGCTTCGCGAGGCGCGCCTCGACCGCGTCATGGTCGGTCTCCCCGGTCGCAAGCGCCTCGGCCCGCGCCCCCGCGGCGATGAGCGTCACCCGGTCGCCCGCGCCGAGGCGCCGCACCAGGCGCACGGCGCCTTCCCGGGCGAGGTCGAAGCGGCTTCTCTTCCCCTCGAGCGCCTGCATGCTCGCCGAGCGGTCCAGCACCAGGATGAAGTGCCGCCGCCGCTCGGAAACCGCCGTCCCCCGCCAATACGGGCGGCAGGCCGCGAGGATGAGGGCGATGAGGATCGCGAGCTGCACCCAGAAGAGGAGGTCGGCGCGGAAGAGGCTGCTCCGCACGACGCTCTCCTTCAGCACGCGCCAGGGGATGATGCTCGAGATCTCGACACGCCGCTTTTTGCGGCTCCGCCGATAGATCCAGATGAGCGCCGGGATCGAGGCGAGGTAGGCGAGGCCGGCGAGATTCAGGAAACCCATGGGGATAGTGTAACCACAGAGGGCGGCGAGGTCACCGAGAAAATCGGAATCCCCGCGGAGCATCGGCGGCGCGCGGGCCCTGCGCGGAAGAGTTGTTGCGGATCTCCGCAACGGAGAGCCCGGTCCGCGAGGATCCGCGCCGATCCGCGGCGCGCACCGCCTTACGCCCCCTCCGCGGCGGCGCTTACTTGATGATCCCTATCCGCGGCAGCTCGCGCAGGACAAACGACTCGAAATCCACGTCGGTGAGGGCGAGGGCGTAGACGATCCGGTTCGCCCGGCAGAAGTTCTTGAGGTCCCTGATGTGCCCCTCGAGCGCGTCGGCGTACTTCCTGCGGACGGCGGGGGTGACGGAGACCGTCCGCCGCTCCCGCGTCTCCACGTCCACCACCTCGGCCGAGGAGAGCCCCCGGAACGGGTCCATCTCGCGGGGGCCGAGGATTTGGATCACCTTCACGTCGTAGTTGAGGTAGCGGAGCAGGTTCAGCCCGCGCCGGCGCGCCGCCGGCTCGAAGAGGAAATCCGAGAGGATGATGAAGACGCCGCGGTGGCCCCGCGTGAGGCTGGTGTAGCGCTGCAGGTAGCCGACGAAGTCGGTGCCGCCCCCCGGCTTGATGCCGAACAGGTACTCGCTGATGGCGAAGATCCCGCTCCGTTTCGAGAAGAAGGGGGGGCCGTTCAGAAACGAGGTGTCCGTCAGGGAGCCGGAGGTCTCGAGGTCCGAGAACGCCGCCGTCTTCACGCTGGAGTGCGTGGAGAGGCCGACGTAGCAGAGGGCGAGGGCGAGCTTGCGCGCGTAGTCGAACTTCCCGTCGCCCTCGGGATAGAGCATCGACCTGGACGCGTCGATGAGCACGTGCGTGGAGAAGTCGATATCCTCCTTGAACGTCTTCAGATAGAGCCGCTCGGTGCGCCCGTAGATATTCCAGTCGATGTGCCGGATCTCGTCGCCGGGGAGGTAGTTCCGGTAGTCGGCGAACTCGATGCTCGTGCCGCTGATGTTGGCGAGGCGGTCCCCCTTGCGGACGGTGCGAAACTCCTTCAGGCTCCGGATGGCGAGCGCCTCCAGCCGCCGCAGGAACTCCGGGGAGAATATCTTGGTGAGCATGGCGCGCCCCCGCCCCTTTCAGTCCGCCCCCGCGGGTTGCCGTTCATGGCGCCCTGCGGGATCGGACCGGAATCACGGCTGCCGGCCGGCGCGGACCTCGTCGCGGACGCGGCGGAGGATCTCCGCGGCGGAGACCTTGTCCGCCTCGGCCTCGAAGTTGAGCACGACCCGGTGGTTCAGGGCGGGGACGAGCACGCGGTCGACGTCCTCGTAGCCCACGTTCGCCCGCCCGTCGAGAAGCGCGGCGACCTTGGCGCCGAGGACGAGGGCCTGCGCCCCCCGCGGGGAGGAACCGTAGTTCACATACCGGTCCACCGGGCGGGCGTCCGGATCGGCCGCCCGCCTCTTGTCGGGGCGCGTCGAGGTCACGATATCGATGATGTACCGCTCGACCTCGGCCGAGATGAGCACCTCGCGCACGAGCTGCCGCATCTCCCCGATCTCCTCCGCCGCCTCCGCGGGGTCGAAGGCGGGCACGATCTCGCTCCGCGCGGAGGCGGTGGTGCGCTTGAGGATCTCCCGCAGCTCGTCGGCGGTCGGGTAGTCGATGAATATCTTCAGCAGGAACCGGTCCACCTGCGCCTCGGGGAGCGGGTAGGTCCCCTCCATCTCGATCGGGTTCTGCGTCGCGAGGACGAAGAACGGCTCCACGAGCGGGCGGGTCACGCCGCCCGCGCTCACCTGCCGCTCCTCCATCGCCTCCAGCAGCGCCGACTGCGTGCGCGGCGTCGCCCGGTTGATCTCGTCGGCGAGGAGGATATTGGTGAAGATCGGGCCCGGCGAGAAGTCGAACCTCTTGCCGCCGTGTTCGCCCTCGACGACGAGCTGCGTGCCGATGATGTCGGCGGGCATCAGGTCGGGGGTGAACTGGATCCGCTTGAAGTCGAAACCAAGCGCGCGGCTCAGCGACTTGACGAGGAGCGTCTTGCCGAGGCCCGGCACCCCCTCGAGCAGCACGTGGCCGCGCGCGAAGAAGCAGATGAGCACCTGTTCGACGATCTCCGTTTGGCCGACGATCACCCGCCCGATCTGATCGCGAAGCGCGCCGAAGACCCGCTTGAACTGCTCGATCGCATCCTTGCCCGCGAACCTCCCCGCACGCCCTGCCATGGATATCTCCTTGGTTCTCTGCCGCGGATTCCCGCAGACCATCACGGATCCGAGTGCGGTTCAACGCGGAACGCGCACGGTGCAAGGCCGTTGAATCTCTCGGCGTTCAACCTCGGATCTTCAACCGCTTTTCCATCCGCGGCACGACCGTTATTCCTCTCCCCGACTGCGTCGCACCGGGCGGCCTGAAGGCCGCCCTACGGCGTTCCCGAGTTGATGCGCCTGAGGATCTCCCGGTACTCCAAAGGCACCGGGGCCGGGCGCACGGCGTCCTCCCCGGCCTGCTCGTCGGAGAGCCGCGCCGCCGGGTCGATCCCGCGCGCGGGGGCCTGCGTTTCATCCCCGCCGACGCCCTCCGCGGGCGAGAGCGTAAGACGCTTCGACGCCCGCCCCTCCGTCTCATCGCCGGCCTTCATCTGCAGGTAGACCCTGTCAGCGACCTCCGAAGGGGGCGCCACGGGGCTGTCGGCGAGGCGGGGGTCGTGCGCCGTTCCGCCGGGGAGCGGCTCTCCTTCCCCGGCGCCCGGCATCGCCTCCCCCGCCGTCTCCTCGGGGCGTTTCCGAGAGGCGCCGGAACCGGCGGAAGGATCCCGCCCGCTCTCGGCCGCCGATTCGGCGCCCGCCGCCTGCCCGCCCGCGCCCTCGCCGTCTTTCTCGGCGCTCTTTCCTCCGGCCGCGGCGGACGGGGGCTGGCCCAAGGTCGAGCCTCCCGACTGCCTTTCCCCGCCGCCCTTCTGCGGTTGTTTGAACGGAAGGCCGGTGCCCGCCTTCTTGGCGGATTTCCCCGCGCCGCCCTTCTCCACTCCTTTCCCGCCCGGGGCCTCCTCTTTCGCCTGGCCCGAGCCGGTATCCCCCTTCTTCGCGCCCGCGGCGCCCGCCTCCTTCTCCTCGGCGCCCGCCGTCTCCTTCCCCTTCCCGCCGGGCCCTTCGCCTTTCGCGCCGCCCTTCTCCACGCCTTTCCCGCCCGCCGTCTCCTCTCCCGCCTGGCCCGAGCCGGTATCCCCCTTCTTCGCGCCCGCGGCGCCCGCCTCCTTCTCCTCTGCGCCCGCCGTCTCCTTCCCCTTCCCGCCGGGCCCTTCGACTTTCGCGGCGCCCTTCTCCACGCCTTTCCCGCCCGCCGCCGCCTCTCCCGCCTGACCCGAGCCGGCATCTCCCTTCTTCGCGCCCGCGGCGCCCGACTCCTTCTCCTCTGCGCCCGCCGTCTCCTTCCCCTTCCCGCCGGGCCCTTCGACTTTCGCGGCGCCCTTCTCCACTCCTTTCCCGCCCGGGGCCTCCTCTTTCGCCTGGCCCGAGCCGGTATCCCCCTTCTTCGTGCCCGTGGCGCCCGACTCCTTCTCCTCTGCGCCCGCCGTCTCCTTCCCCTTCCCGCCGGGCCCTTCAACTTTCGCGGCGCCCTTCTCCACGCCTTTCCCGCC
>JAAYCL010000039.1 GCA_012729785.1 Chlamydiota bacterium
TCGGCCGCGGGCGCGCCGCCCGTGGTCGCAGGCGACTCCGCCGCGCCGGTGTCGGCCGCGGGGGCCTCAGCCGCGGGGACGTCAGCCGTGGGGACGTCAGCCGTGGGCGCGCCGCCCGTGGTTGCAGGCGACTCCGCCGCGCTGGTGTCGGCCGCGGGGGCCTCAGCCGCGGGGGCCTCGGCCGCGGGGGCCTCCGGGGCATCGCCCGTCGCCACCGCTTCCGCGGTCGTTGCGGGGCTCTCCGCCGCCTGATCCTGGGCGACAAGCAAACCGCATGCGCACAGCCCCAGGACCGCCGCTGATACTGTGATCCAGCTTCTCACTATCTCATCCTCCTTTCCCGTTTCGATGAGATATTCTCTCGCGCTGACGAGTCGATCGTCGGGAAAAAGTATACCCCTGTTTCGCCGGCGTTGTCGACAAAAAAAACGTCGGCCCGAAGCGCCCCGGTACGCGCCTTCCCCGGGCGTCCGGGGCGTGTGCCCGCGCCGCCCCCGGGTCGGCTCAGACGGTGAGATAGGGGCGTATCCGCCGCACTATCCCCTTCCCGATGCCCGGGACCCGGTCGAGGTCGTCCAGGCTCCCGAACCAGCCGTGGGCGTTCCGGAACGCGATGATCCGGGACGCGCGCAGGGGACCGATGAGGGGGAGCGCCTCGAGGGCCTTCTGCGTGGCGCGGTTGACGTCGATCACGGGCGTCTTCATCGCAGCCCTTTCACCTTTCCCCGCGGCACGCGGGGGACCCGCCGCACGACCCCCAGTGTAGTCCCGCCCGCGGCGTGGGTCAACCGTGTCGCAGGCCGATGTCGCAGGCCGGAAAGAGGGCGATCGTCGCGTGCGAGGAGCGCGGGGAGGAGGGGAAAATGGGTGCCACGGTTGCGCCGGGCGGGTATAATAACGGCGATTGAAAGGAGCGGGGGATGCAGGAGAGCGGCGTGACGATCGATGAGAACGCGAAGGTGTCCATCCCCCGGGAACTGGGCATCCTCCCGCTTCGCGACACGGTCATCTTCCCCTTCATGATCACCCCGCTCCTCGTGGGGCGCGAGAAGTCGGTGCGGCTCATCAACGACTGCCTCGCGGGCGAGAAGATCGTCGGGCTCGTCACCCAGCGCGCCACCGGGCTCGAGGACCCCTCCGCGTCGGACCTGTACGCGTTCGGGACCGCCTGCAGGATCCACAAGATGATCCGCTACCCCGACCATCGGGTGAATATCATCGTGCAGGGCCTCCAGCGGTTCCGCGTGGAGCGCTTCATCCAAGAGGAGCCGTACTTCAAGGCCGCGATCCTCCCGATCGAGGAGGTCGTGGCGTCCGACATGGAGTTCCAGGCGCTCACCCGAAGCGTCTCGAACCAGTTCCAGAAGATCCTCTCCCTGGCGCCGCTCCCCTCCAAGGAGCTGCAGATGTCGGTGCTGAACATCACCGAGCCCGGCAAGCTCGCCGACTTCATCATCGCGAACATGGACGTCGAGCTCGCGCGCAAGCAGGAGCTCCTCGAGGAGCTCGACGTGAAGGCGCGCCTGAAACGGCTCCTCTTCATCATCGACAAGGAGCTGGAGATCCTCGAGCTGGGGACGAAGATCCAGTCGAGCGTGCAGAGCACCATCTCGAAGGGGATGCGCGAGCACTACCTGCGCGAACAGCTCAAGGTGATCCAGAAGGAGCTCGGCGAGGGAGACGAACAGTCGCGGGAGGTGCGCGAGTTCGAGACGGCGATCACGCGGGCGAAGATGCCCCGGGAGGTCGAGGAGGCCGCGCGCAGGGAGCTCGGCCGCTTCGCGACGATCAACCCCGCCGCCGCGGAGTACACGGTGTCGAAGACCTACCTCGAATGGCTCACCGGCCTCCCCTGGTCGGTCTTGACGAAGGACTCCCTCGACGTCCGCCGCGCCGGGAGGATCCTCGACCGGGACCATTACGATCTCGAGAAGGTGAAGGAGCGCATCCTCGAGTACCTCGCGGTGCGGAAGATCAAGAGGGACTCGAAGGGGCCGATCCTCTGCTTCGTCGGCCCGCCGGGGGTGGGGAAGACCTCGCTCGGACGCTCGATCGCCGCGGCGATGGGGAGGAGGTTCGTCCGCGTATCGCTCGGGGGGGTCCGGGACGAGGCGGAGATCCGGGGGCACCGGCGCACCTACGTCGGCGCCCTCCCGGGGCGGATCATCCAGAACATCAAGAAGTGCGGGGCGCGGAACCCGGTCTTCATGATCGACGAGGTGGACAAGATCGGCGTCGACTTCAGGGGGGACCCGTCGAGCGCCCTCCTCGAGGTGCTCGACCCGGAGCAGAACTTCAGCTTCTCCGACCACTACCTCGAGGTCCCGTTCGACCTGTCGCAGGTGATGTTCATCACCACGGCGAACATCCTCGACCCGATCCCGTCGGCGCTCAGGGACCGGATGGAGGTGATCGAACTCCCCGGGTACACCGAGGAGGAGAAGGTCGCGATCGCGCGCGGCTACCTGATCCCGCGGCAGCTCGCCGAGCACGGCCTCACCTCCAAGACGCTCTCCTTCTCGAAGGACGCCCTCCTCGGGATCATCCGCGACTACACCCGCGAGGCGGGGCTCCGGAACCTCGAGCGCGAGATCGGGGCCGTCTGCCGCAAAATCGCCAAGGGGGTGGCGCAGGGCCGGACCCGGCGGACGACGGTGACCCGCCCCCGGCTCGGGCGCTACCTGGGGCCGGTGCGGTTCTTCTCGGAGCTCGCCGAGCGGACCGCCGAGCCCGGCGTGGCCATCGGGCTCGCCTGGACCCCCGCGGGCGGGGAGATACTCTTCATCGAGGCCAAGCGGATGAAGGGGCGGAAGGGGCTCATGCTCACCGGCCAGCTCGGCGAGGTGATGAAGGAGTCGGCGTGGGCGGCGCTCTCCTACGTGCGCTCCAACGCCGTGCGGCTCGGGCTTCCGCCCGACTTCTTCGAGCGGAGCGACCTGCACATCCACGTGCCGGCGGGGGCGATCCCGAAGGACGGCCCCTCCGCGGGGGTGGCCATCGCCGCGGCGCTCGTCTCGCTGCTCGCGGGCCGGCCGCTGGCCTCCGACACGGCGATGAGCGGCGAACTGACGCTCGCGGGGAAGGTCCTCCCCGTCGGCGGCGTGAAGGAGAAGGTCCTCGCGGCGCGGAGCGCGGGCCTGAAGCGGGTCATCCTCCCCGAGAAGAACCGCAAGGACCTCGTGGAGATCCCGGCGGTCCTGCGACGCTCGCTCTCCTTCTCGTTCGTCCGCGACCTGTCCCAGCTTCTCGACCGGGTCTTCCCGCGCGCCCAGTCGAAGGAGCCGCCTCGCAGGCGGCGCGCGGGGGGCCCGGATGCCTGACCCCCGCGTGCGCAGGATCGGCCTCCTGACCGGGGGGGGCGACTGCCCAGGCCTCAACGCCGCCATCCGGGCGGTGGTCAAGGCCGCGGTCCACGACTACGGCATCTCCGTGGCGGGTTTCCATGACGGGTTCGCCGGGCTTGTCGAAAACCGCGCCCGGGAGCTCTCCTACAACGACGTGTCGGGCATCCTCACCTGTGGCGGCACCATCCTCGGCACCTCGAACACCGCAGACCCGTTTCGCTACCGCGTCGGGAAAGGGCGCCGGGCGGCCTGGCGCGACCTCTCCGCGCGGGCGATCCGCAACGCCCGGCGCCGCGGGATCGAGGCGCTCGTCTGCATGGGGGGGGACGGGACGCTCACCATCGCCCGGCGCCTGGCCGCGCAAGGCCTCCCCTGCATCGGGATCCCCAAGACCATCGACAACGACCTCCGCGAGACCGACGTGACCTTCGGGTTCGACTCGGCGGTCGAGACGGCGACGGAGGCGATCGACCGGCTCCGCACCACCGCCGAGTCGCACCACCGCGTGATGGTGGTGGAGGTGATGGGGCGCTACGTCGGCTGGCTCGGCCTCTTCGCCGGGATCGCGGGGGGCGGGGACGTCATCCTCATCCCGGAGATCCCGTACCGCGTCGAGGCGGTCTGCGACGCGGTGCGGAAACGCTCGCGGAGGGGGAGGCGCTACAGCATCGTCGTCGTCTCCGAGGGGGCGATGCCGCGCGGCGGCGGGCGCACGGTGGACCGGGTCGTCGACGGGAGTCCCGATCCGGTGCGCCTCGGCGGGATCGGCAAGGAGATCGCGCGCCAGGTCGAAACGCGGACCGGCATCGAGGCGCGCGTCGCCGTGCTCGGCCATCTCCAGCGCGGGGGCCAGCCGACGGCGTTCGACCGGGTCCTCGCCACGCGGCTCGGAACGGAGGCGGCGCGCCTCGCGGCCGGCGGGATCTTCGGGCGGATGGTGGCCGTCCGCGGGGGAGGGGTGACCTCGGCGACGCTCGCGAAGGCGACGGCGGGCCTCAAGCGGGTGCCGCCCGGCCACCCGCTCGTCAGGGCGGCGCGCGCGATGGGCGCGAGTTTCGGAATATGACCGGTTCACTGCGCGAGCGTTGCAGGGCGTTGCTCGCCGCCAATACGTCCAACCACGCGATCGCCCTCGGGCTGGCCGTCGGGGTCTGCGTGAGCTTCTTCCCCGTCTACGGCCCCCAGATACCCGCCTGTCTGGCCCTCCTGCTGATCTTCAGGAGCTTGAACAAACCGGCCGTCCTGCTCGGGGTCCAGTTCTCGTGGCTCTACCCGGCGGTGGTCTGGCTCGACTACCGGGCGGGGCGGATGCTGGTGCCGGGGGACTACTCGTGGGTCGTCTGGCCCACCCTCGCGGAGATGCGCCGGCAGGGCTTCGGCGCGGTGTGCGCACGCCTGGCGGTCACGGTGAGGGACCTGTTCCCGATGATGCTCGCCGGGAGCGTCGCGGCGGGGATCGCCGCCGGCGCGTGCACCTACCTCGCCGCCCGCGCGCTCCTGAACCTCTTCCGGAAACGGCCGGCGCCCGACGGCGGGCGGGCCGAATGCGGGGATCGCCACGGAGACTCGACATGACCGAGCCGCTCTCCTCGACGCCGCAGATCATCCTCATCGCGGGGGTGCTCTTCTTCTTGAGCGTCCTCACCAACCGGCTCTCCGAGCGTTTCGGCGTGCCCGCCCTCCTGATGTTTCTCGCGGTCGGGATGCTGGCCGGCTCCGAGGGGGTCGGCGGCATCTACTTCGACAACGCCGCCGTGGCCAACTTCGTGGGGGTGTTCGCCCTCGCCTATATCCTCTTCTCCGGGGGGTTGGACACGGACTGGCGGGCCGTGCGCCCCGTGCTCTGGCGGGGGCTGACGCTCGCCACGCTGGGTGTCGCCGTCACGGCGGCCCTCGTCGGCCTGTTTGCGTGGCTGCTGCTGGATCTGACGCTGAAGGAGGGGATGCTCCTCGGGGCCATCGTCTCCTCCACGGATGCCGCCGCCGTCTTCGCCCTGATGCGGGCCCGCGGCGTGGGTTTGAAAGGGCACCTCAAGCCCCTCCTCGAACTCGAGTCCGGGAGCAACGACCCGATGGCGGTGTTTCTCACGACGGCGCTCATCGGCACGATCGTGAACCCGGTCGGCTCGTGGGCGCAGTTTCTGCCGAGACTGCTCGTCAACATGTCGTGCGGGTGCCTGGTGGGCCTCGCCGTGGGCTTCATGGCCTCCTTCGCCCTCAACCGCCTGCGCCTGGAATACGAGGGGCTCTATCCGGTCTTGAGCATGAGCATCGTGCTCCTCGCCTACGGGCTCGCCGAGACGCTCCGGGGCAACGGCTTCATCTCCGTCTACATGTGCGGGATCATCATGGGGAACAAGGAGTTCCTCCATAAGCGCTATCTGATGCAGTTCCACGACGGGCTGGCGTGGTTGATGCAGATCATCCTGTTCCTCGCGCTCGGGCTCCTGGTCTTCCCCTCCCGCCTGCTGCCGGTCGCGAAACCGGCCATGCTTCTGGCGGCGTTCCTGATGTTCGTCGCCCGTCCGGTCGCGGTGTACGCCGGGCTCTGGCGGAGCCGGTTCACCCTCCCGGAGAGGACGCTCGTCGCCTGGACCGGCCTGCGCGGCGCGGTGCCGATCGTGCTCGCGACCTTCCCATTCCGGGCCGGTTACCAGCGCTCGGACATGATGTTCAACATCGTCTTCTTCATCGTGCTCACCTCGGTGCTTTTGCAGGGCAAGACCCTCATGACGGTGGCGCGGTGGCTGGGGGTGGACAGGCCCCTGCGCCCCCGGTTGCGCTATCCGATCGAGTTCGAGTGGCAGCCGGGGATGCACAGCCGGACCCGCGAAATCGATATCCCCGCCTCCGGCGCGGTCGTCGGGAAGCAGGTCTCCGAACTCGATCTCCCGGGAGAGGTGCTGATCCTCCTCATCAGGAGGGGGCAGGAGTTCGTGGTGCCGAAGGGGCAGACGCGGATCGAGGCGTACGACACCCTCATGTGCATGGCGAACGGGGAAGACCTCCGGAAGGCGCAGGCCGTGCTCACCGCCCCGGCGGCGCACGAGGAGGAGGGCGGCGCATGACGCCCGGTCTCGAGGCGCGGGTCGACGCGCCTTCGCGGCCGTCCGACGGGCCGGCCGGGAAAGATCCGGGGGCCGGGGGAAGACCCCTGCTCTTTTCCGTGAGCGCGCCGCGCGAGAAGTGCGCGGCGCTCCCCGGCGCCGCGTGCGCGCTGCCACATCGGCGATGCGAGGGAGTCCGCACGAATGCCGCGCATCGCGCGGCGCGGATGATGCCCCTGATCGCCCTGTGCGCCGCGCACGGGTGCGTCTCCGGGCCGCGGGAGGCGATGCGGATCGACGGGCGCTTCGACGACTGGGCCGGGGTCCGTCCGGCGTGCGTCGATCCGCGCGGCGACGGGGGGCACTCGGGCGTCGACTTCGGGCGGGTGTGGATCTGTGACGACCGCGACGCGCTCTATTTTCGCTTCGACACAGGGAAAGAGATATCCCTCCAGTCGAGGAACGGCATCGCGCTGTATCTCGACACCGACGACTCCGCCGAAACCGGCATTCCGGTCGGGGGGATCGGTGCCGATGTCTCCTGGCGCTTCGGCGCGCGGGAGGGGGTCGACCACCGCTTCGCCCCCGCGAGGATCTTCAACGCCTACGAGGCCGGCATGGTGACCGGCCCCACGGTGACCTCGCGGGAGCACGAGGTCAAGATGCGGAAGGACGCCGGCACGAGGGCCGTCCGATGGCTCCTGCGCGACGAGGGGGACGGCCGAGGCGACATCGCGCCGGACCAGGGCGCGGCGGGGCGCTACGAGTTTACGGGGGCGGAGGTCACCCGTACCGGGGCGCGCCCGCTCGCGAAGCGCTCGGCGCGGGACGTGCGGGTCGTCAGCAACAACGTCTACGAGGACAACATCTTCAACCGGGAGGCGGAATTCTCCCGCATCCTGAACGCGCTCGCCCCGGACGTGCTCGCCCTCCAGGAGATCAGGAGGCACCGCGCCGCACAGGTCGCGGAGGTCGTGACGCGAATGACGGGCGGCGCCTGGCACACGGCCGACCACGCGGACTGCTTCACCCTCAGCCGCTACCCGGTGCTGAGCGCCACGAAGGTCGCCGCCGGCATCGGCGCGCTCCTCGACCTCCCCGACGAAACCTATGCCCGCGACCTCTTCCTCGTCAACCTCCACCTCGGGGCCGGCACGAAGGACGAGCGCCGGCAGCGGGAGGTCGACGAGGTCGTCGCCGCGCTCCGCGACCTGAGGGCGCCGGGGCGCCCCGGCTCGCTGCCCCCCGGCACGCCGATCGTCATCGTCGGCGACCTCAACCTCGTCGGCCTCGCGCGGCAGCTCGCGACGCTGCTGACGGGGGACATCGCCGACGAGGCGCGGTTCGGGCCCGACTCGCCGCCGGACTGGGACGGCACGGCGATGACGGACCTCGCCCCCTCGCACCTCTCCGCCCCGGAGGCGTACACCTGGGCGAACTACCACCGCAGGGGGTTCGGTCCCGGCCGCATCGACTACGTGATCTACGCCGACTCCGCGGTGGCGGTGGCGAACCGCTTCGTCCTGAGCACCGACACGATGTCGGACGCGGACCTCGCCGCGGGCGGCTTGAGGAGAGACGACACCCGGACGGCGAGCGACCATCTGCCCGTCGTCGCCGACCTCGTCCTGCCCTGAGCGGGCGCGTCCGGACCTCCGGGGCGGGAGTTCGTTGTGCCGAAGGGGCGGACCCGGATCGAGGCGTTCGCCACCCTTATGTGCATAACGAACAGGGACGACCCGCAGGGGGCGCAGGCCGTGCCCGCCGCCCCGGCGGGGCAGGCGGAGGAGGGGGGCGCATGACGCCCGGTCTCGACGCGCGGATCGACGCGCTTTCGCGGCGGTTCAACGAGCCGGCCATCCCGGAGCCCTCGATCCGGAAATGGCTCGGGCAGTTCGAGGAGGAGGACCGCCCGGCCGCGCTCCTCCTGCTCGAGCAGATCACGTTTCACACCTACCCCGCCCTCATCGGGGAGTCGCGCCTCCTACACGGCAAGCTGAAGGCGGCGCTCTCGGCGGCGGGGTTCGACGGCGATGGGTTGCGCGACGTAGATTTCACGCGCGAGTTCACCTGCAAAAGCGGGGACATCATCTCCTACATCTACCGGAAGGCGAACCTCATCCCGACGGCCGATTTCAAGACGGTCGACCGGCTCGTCGAGGCCTCCGCGCAGGAGGAGGAAGGGCGCGGCGAACGGGCGCTGGTGATCCTTGACGACTACATCGGCACCGGGTCGCAGTTCATATTCCAGTTCGTCGCGAGAAGCCCGGAGGATATCCGCCTCATCGGGAGCTACAAGCGGGTCTTTCTCTGCTGCGTCGCGGTGCACGAGAAGGCGATCGAAAAGGGGTTCCTCCTGCGGCATGGGAGGATCGAGGAGGTGATCAGGCTCGAGGAGGAGCAGATCCCCGACGTGGACTTCGCGCCGGACGAGAAGCTGTTCCGCGAATCGCTCCGAAAGGTGGACTGGTCCAGGATCGAGCTCGTCCGCCTCCACACGGACGTCTCCATCCTGTCGGAGGAGAACGGCTCCCTCGACCGCGAACAGAAGCGGATCGTGGAGCGGTTTCTGAACAGATACGCGCTCAAGGGGTGCGAGGGCGCGACCAGTTTCCTCTGCGGGAGGCACGCGTTCTTCTACGGCGCGCCCAACGCCGTCCCGGCCGTCCTGCTGCCGCTCTTCACGCGCGTGGAGGATTTCACGGTCTACCCGGACGAGCACTACACCGGGATCACGTCGCAGATCATCGACTACGAAATGGGCGACGGCGGGACGTGCACCATCGTGCGCATTTAGCGCAGACGTTGTATGGAACCGCATCCGGGGGAAGAAGTTATACATTAAGTCGTCCCTGGGACGACTAAACGTATAACTGGTTACCCCGGAATGTGTTGCATACAACGTCTGTGTGATATACTACGCCGAAAGACGGGAGGACTAAATGAAGACCTGGCGGTGGGTGGCGGCAATGGCGTGCGCGATGGCGATCGCGGCGGCGTCGGCGCTGTGCGGCGCGGCGGGCGGGAAGCCGCCGGCGGTGGAATCCGACATCGCGGCGGTCACGGTCTACGCGGACCGCGCGCGGGTGACGCGCCGGGCGGAACTCGCCCTCGACGCGGGGGTGCAGTCGTTCGTCTTCGCCGGGCTCCCGGCGGGTCTCATCGAGAGCTCTTTGCGGGCGCGCGGGGAGGGCGCGGCGGGGGTGACCATCCTGGGGACGGAGATGGAACCCGAGTACCTGGCGGAGGCGCAGGACGCGCGGGTGCGCGAGCTCGAGGGGCGGATCGAGGCGCTCGAGGAGGACGCGCGCGCGCTCGAGGACGAGACGAAGGCGGTGGGGCTCCAGATGAAGTTCGTCGAGTCGATCGGCGCCTCCGTGCCCGAGGGGATATCGAAGGAGATGCTCCTCAGGGAGCCGAACCCGGCGGAGTGGGCCAGGGTGGTGGAGTTCATCGGCAGGGAGCGCGGCGCCCTCGCGCCGAAACTGCGGGAGGGGCGGAAAAAGCATCGCGATCTGATGAAGGAGATCGAGGCGGCGAAGAAGACGCTGGAGCGCATCGTCTCCGAGTCCCCGCGGGAGCGCAAGAACGTCCGCGTGACGCTCGAGGCCGCCTCGAAGGGGCCGTTTCTGCTCGAGCTCTCGTACGTGACCTGGGGCGCGGGATGGGAGCCGCTCTACGACGCCCGCGCCGAGCGCGCCGCGGGGAAGGTTTCGCTGACCTACTGCGCGCAGGTGCGGCAGGCGACGGGGGAGGACTGGACCGACGTCGCGCTGGAGCTCTCCACCTCCCGCCCGTCGGTGAGCGGAAGGCCGCCGGAGCTTGCGCCGTGGTACATCGGCTTCGAAAGGCCGCGCGCGGCCAGGATGATGGCGCTTTCGGCCGCGGCCCCGGTCCCCCTGGGCGAGGCCGCCGAAAAAGCGGACGCGGCGGCCCCCGCGGGCGTGCCCGTCGAGGCGCGGGTCGCCACCGCGGAAATCGGCCGCCGCGGCGAGGCGGTCACCTTCACCGTGAAGCGGAAGGAGACGATCCGGGGCGACAACTCCCTGCACAAGACCGTGATCGCGGAGTTCCCGCTCGTGGCGGAGTACGGCTACCTCTCCGTGCCCAAGCTGGCCGAGTTCGCCTTCCTGACGGCCGAGGTGAAGAACGAGACCGGCTTCCCGCTGCTGGCGGGGGCGGTGCAGATCTTCCTCGGGCCGGAGTTCGTCGGATCGTCCTCGATCGAGCACGTGGAGACCGGCGCGTCGTTCCCCCTCTACCTCGGCATCGACGAGGGGATCCGCGTGAAGCGGAAGCTCCTCGCGGCGGAGACGGAGAAGGGGCTGGTGCGGCGCCGCACGGGGTGGAGGAGCTTCCGCTACCGGATCGAGGTGGAGAATCTGCGGGACCGGACGGAGACGGTCACCGTGCTCGACCAGATGCCGGTCTCGAACTCCCCCGACATCGCGGTGGCGCTCGCCTCGGCGTCGCCGGAGCCGTCGAAGATCGCGGAGTGGGAGACGCCGGGGTCGCTCGCGTGGAGGCTGGAACCGGCTCCGAAGGAGAAGAAGACGGTGGAGTTCGAGTTCACGGTCCAGTACCCGAAGGAGAGGGAGATCGAGGGGCTGGACTGACCGTCGCCACGGAGCGCACGGAGACAGTGGCAGCGTTCTTCGCCGCGGATCCGCGGAAATCCGCGGCGCCGTTGCTTTTCTCCGCGTCCTTTGTGCCCTATGTAACGACGCGCATCCTGCAAGGAGATCCACGATGATCGTGATGAAGTTCGGGGGGACGTCGGTGGGCGGCCCCGAGGCGATGCGGCGGGTGCGCCGGATCGTCGCGGACCGCCTCGCCCTCGACCCGGTGGTGGTGGTCTCCGCGGTGGGGGGGGTCACGAACCTTCTCCTCGAGAACGCGCGGCGTTCGCGGGAGCGCTCGCGGGAGGGGATACGGCTGCTCGAGGAGTTCCGCCGCGTCCACGACCGGATCATCGGCGAGCTCGGCCTCCCCGCGGGGCTCGTGGCGAAGGAGTACACCCAGCTCGCCGAGGTGCTCCACGGCGTCTACTACCTCGGCGAGCTCACCCCGCGGACGCTCGACTACGTGGCCAGCTTCGGCGAGCGCGTCTCGGCAAAGATCATGAGCGCCCTCTTCGAGGCGGGGGGGATCCCGAGCCGGCCGTACACGGGCGCGGAGGCGGGGATCGTCACCAACGACGAGCACGGCAACGCCAGCCCGCTCCCCTCGACCTACGGGATCGTCCGCAGGCGGCTGAAGAGGGCGCGGAAGCTCCCGGTGGTCACCGGGTTCATCGCGCGGAACAGGCGGGGGGAGATCACCACCCTCGGGCGCGGCGGGAGCGATTTCACCGCCGCCATCATAGGGCGCGGCGTGGGCGCGCGGGAGATCCAGATCTGGACCGACGTGGCGGGGATGATGACCGCCGATCCGCGCGTGGTCAAAACGGCGCGCACGATCCCGAGGCTCGGCTTCGACGAGGCCGCCGAGCTGGCCTACTTCGGCGCGAAGGTGCTGCACCCACGGACGATCGAGCCGGCGGTCGAGAAGGAGATCCCGGTGCGGATCCTCTACACCTTCGCGCCCGACGCCCCGGGGACGCTCGTGGTGCGGAAGGCGCCCCGGTCCCGCGGGGCGATCCGCGCCATCGCCTGCAAGAAGCGCAACACCCTCTTCACGCTGCGCTCCACGCGGATGCTGGCCGCGCACGGCTATCTCGCCCGCATCTTCGAGGTCTTCAAGCACTACGCCGTCTCCGTGGACCTGATCGCGACCTCGGAGGTGAGCGTCTCCGTCACGGTGGACGCCGGCGCGGCGCCCAAGCTCAAGGGGATCATCGGCGAGCTCGGGAGGATCTGCACCGCCCGCGTCTTCGAGAACCGCGCCATCGTCTGCCTCGTGGGGGAGGGGATCGGGGAGACGCCGAGGATCGCCGGGAAGATCTTCAGCGGCGTCGGGCGCGCGGGGGTGAACGTGGAGATGATCTCCCAGGCCTCCTCCGCCCGTAACATCAGTTTCCTGGTCAAGGACGAGGACGCGGACAAGACGGTGCGCCTCCTGCACCGCAGCTTCCTCGAGAAGGGGGCGCGGGGATGATCGTCCGCGTCGGCTCCATGAACCGCGTGAAGCGCGCCGCCGTCGAGGAGGCCTGCCGCGAGCTGTTCGGGGAGGCGACCGTCCTCTGCTGCGCCGCCCCGTCGGGCGTCGCGGCCACGCCGCGCACGGACGAAGAGATGATCGCGGGCGCCGTCGCCCGGGCGCGCCGGGCGTTCGAGGACGGCGGGGCGGACCTGGGCATCGGCCTCGAGGGCGGCGTCATGCCGTCCCCGCACGGCCCGCTCCTCAAGGGGTGGGTCGCGGTGCACGACGGGGAGCGGGACCATGTCGGCGCGACGCCCGCCGTCCCGTTCCCCGCGCACCTCCTGGAGCGGGTGGGGGAGAAGGGGGAGCTCGCGCACGTGATGGACGCGGTGAGCGGGCGTGAGAACGTGCGCGAGAACGAGGGGGCGTTCGGCATCCTCACGGGGGACCGGATCACGCGGAAGGAGAGCTTCAAGCTGGCGCTCCTCTGCGCCCTCGCCCCGATCGTGAACCGGGGGCTGTACGAAGAGGGACCCTCGGGGGCTTGAAGGTTGCCCGTGTTGTGTGTCGCGCGTGCGCCGACGCGCTCCACGCCCACACGCCGACGCGTGCGGCGCCAGCCGGGATAGCGCGTCTCGAATCGGGTTCACAAGGAATCTGGGATAATGCCCGGAATATACTGGGGCGGCCTCGTCAGCATGGTCGTCTTCTACCTCGCCGTCTTCTGGGTCGGCGTCTATTTCCCCCAGAAGAAGGACTCGGGGAGCACCGAGGACCTGATACTCGCCGGGAGGAGGATGCCGCTCTGGGTCGCCATCTGCACGATGACGGCGACGTGGGTCTGCGGCGGGTACATCAACGGCACCGCCGAGAACATCTACAAGAACGGGATCACCTGGGGGGCGCAGGCGGGGCTCTGCTACTCGATCTCGCTGATCCTGGGCGGGCTCTTCTTCGCCAAGATCATGCGCCGCCACGGCTTCACCACGCTCCTCGACCCGTTCGAGCGGCGCTTCGGGAAGGCCGTGGCGGGGATCCTCTTCTTCCCGGCGCTCGCGGGGGAGGTATTCTGGAGCGGGGCGATCCTGATGGCCCTCGGTTCGACCTTCGGCACCATTCTGAACCTCGACCTCGCGACCTCCATCATCCTCTCCTCCGGCATCGTCATCGGCTACACCGTCGCGGGGGGGCTCTGGGCGGTGGCGTACACGGACGTGGTGCAGCTCGCCCTCATCTTCATCGGCCTCGTCGCCGCCATCCCGTTCGCCGTCGGGCACGTGGGGGGATGGGCGGGGATGGTCGAGCGCTACCACGCGATGGGGGGGACGTTCACCTCGATCCTCCCGCCCGTGCGCGACATCGCGCACAGCCGGGGGTGGACGGTCCCGCAGGTATGGAACTGGTGGGACTGGTCGCTCCTGCTGATGCTCGGCGGGATCCCGTGGAACGTCTACTTCCAGCGCGTCCTCGCCGTGCCGAACGCGCGGGTCGCCCGGAACTTCTCCGTCTATGCCGGCTTCCTCTGCGCGCTCGCGGCGGTGCCGCCGGTCATCATCGGCATCATCGGGAGCGTCTTCCCGTGGAGGACGCTGGAGCTCGGCATCGACTACCCGGCGATGGTGCTCCCGTACGTGCTCCGCTACCTCACCCCGTACTGGGTCGGCGTCCTCGGCCTCGGGGCGGTCGCGGCGGCGGTGATGTCGTCGGTGGACTCGTCGTTCCTCTCGGCGTCGGCGATGTTCACGTGGAACTGGTACCGGCGGATACTGAACCCGAACAGCAGCGAACGGTCGCTCCGGGTCGTGCTGCGGATTTCCACCGTCGCCGTCGGCGTCGCCGCGACGGTGATCGCCCTGAAGGTGAGGAGCGTGCAGGCGCTCTGGTACCTGTGCAGCGACTTCGTCTATGTGATCCTCTTCCCGCAGCTCGTGGCGGCCCTCTTCTGGAAGAGCGCCAACCGCGCCGGTTCGATCGCGGGGCTCGCCGTCTCGCTGGTTCTGCGCTTCGGCGGGGGGGACCCGCTCCTCGGGATCCCGCAGTTCATCCCGTACCCGTGGTGGGACCCGGCCTCGGGGACGCTCTTCCCGTTCAAGACGATC
The DNA here is from genome assembly GCA_012729785.1 of Chlamydiota bacterium. Lineage (NCBI taxonomy): Bacteria > Pseudomonadati > Chlamydiota > Chlamydiota bacterium. Next base: position 14,572 of record JAAYCL010000039.1, read on the forward strand.
GCGATGCTGTGCGGGATGGCGGCGATCCTCGCCGTGTCGAAGGCGACCGCCCGCGTCTGCCCCCCCCGCCCGCTGGGGTCGAATCCCGGCTCTTGAATTCCCCTTCCGCGCACGCCGTCCCGGGGGATGCCGGATTCCCGAAGATTCAGGATCCGCCCCCGCGCAGGTTGATCCAGAACGAGGCGAGGAAGTAGTAGATCGGGTAGGCGAGGGATGCGCGGACGATGAACGGGTCCGCCCGCTTCGCGGTGAAGACCAGCCAGAGGATCGAGAGCCCCCAGAGCACGGTCAGCGGCGCGGTCAGGAGCCGCAGCGGCTTGGTCTTGAACGGGTCGATGTACTTGACCGGGACGAAGACCATCGCCGAGAAGAGGAGCACGATCGCGAGATTGAACGCCTTCCCGCAGCCGAGCAGGTACAGGTAGAAGACCACGACGTTCCAGTAGCTCGGGAAGCCGGTGAAGAAGCCGTCGTCGGTCTTCGCCCGCTCCTGGCAGAAGCCGTAGGCGCTCGCGACGACGGGGACGAGCGCCCACGCCCACTGCCGTTCGGGGAGCATCTCGGCGACGGCGAGGATGAGGGAGGGGACGAGGACGAAGTTGAGGAAATCGACGATGTCGTCGAGCCGCCTCCCGTTGAACTCCGGGAGGAGCCGCCGGGTCTCGAAGCGGCGGGCGAGGGGGCCGTCGGTGGCGTCGATGATCGTCGAGAGGGTGAGGAGGAGGAACGCCTGGCGGGGGCTCCCGTCGAGCCAGGCGCGCACGGCGAAGAACCCGGCCGCCAGGCCGAGCGCGGTGTACGCCTGTACGCCCCAGGCGATCAGCTGCGCATTCATCGCAGAGACTATAGCATAAAACCGGCGCGGGACCCGCGGCGGGCGCCGCCGCGCCGCCGTTTCCCGCCCCCGCCGTCTGAAGACGCACCCGCCGATCGCGGTGTCTTTTTCCGCGCGGCCTGTCGTATAATGGACGCCGTCCATGACCGACCATCTGCACGACCTGCTCATCGTCGGCGGAGGCCCCGCGGGGCTCTCCGCCGGAATCTATGCGGCGCGGGACGGCCTCGACTGCATCCTCCTCGAGGGCCGGGTCCCGGGCGGCCAGCTCACGGGGATAGCCGAGATCGCCAACTACCCGGGGTTCCCGGGGACGGTCTCCGGTTTCGAGCTCGCCGAGAAGATGCGAGGGCAGGCGGCCGCCTTCGGCCTGAACATCGCGGCGGAGGAGGCGCGGGGGATCTCCCGGCGCAACGACCGGATCGAGGTCGCCTGCGCCGGAGGCGTTCACGCGGCGCGGGCGGTCATCATCGCCACCGGCGCCACGTTGAAGAAGCTCGGGGTCCCGGGGGAGAACCGTCTGACGGGGCGCGGGGTTTCGTACTGCGGGACCTGCGACGGCCCGTTGTTCCGCGACCGGCGGGTCGCGGTGGTGGGGGGGGGCGACACCGCGGTGGAGGAGGCGGTATTCATCGCGCGCTTCGCCGCCCGGGTGACGCTCATCCACCGGCGCAACGCGCTCCGGGCGAGCCCGGGCCTCCAGCGACGCGCATTCGGCGAGAAGAAGATCGACTTCTGCTGGAACTCGGTCGTCCGTGAGATACGGGGACAGGAGCGTGTCTGCGGCGTCGTGGTCGGGAACCCCGGGGAGGCGGGGGAGATGCGCGAGATCCCCTGCGAGGGGGTCTTCATCTTCGTCGGGAGCGCGCCCAATACCGGTTTCTTGAAGGGGGTTGTCGATCTCGACGAGGCGGGCCGCGTCGTCGTCGACGGATCGATGGCGGCGTCCCTCCCCGGCGTTTTCGCCGCGGGCGACGTGCGCAGCGGCTCGGTGCGCCAGATCGCCTCCGCCGTCGGCGACGGCGTCACCGCCGTCCTGCGGGCCGAGATCTTTCTCGGCGTGCACGGCTGACGCCCCGGGCGGGCGCCTTCGGGAGAATAGTGGCGCACGCCCGTGCGGGGTGTGCTATAGTACCTGTGTCTGTTGATGCATGCCTTGTTGCGGTGCGCGACCGGGAGGAGGACAGTGATGAAACAGATGTGCGTGGCCGCGGGCGCGCTGTGCATCCTTGCCGTCTGCGCGGTGGCGCTCCCGACGGAAGCCGGGGCCGCGGGGGAGGGTCTCGCGGCGCTCGGCAACGAAGGGTTCTCCGCCGCCTCCATCGGCGACGGGTTCGCGGCGGAGTCCGCGCCGATGCTTCTGGCCAAGAGGAAGAAAAAGAAGAAGAAGAAGGAGGACGACGGGGCGGTGGGGGGCGGCGGCTCGGTGCGCATCGACCCGAATACCGCCAGCGTGAGCGAGCTGAAGGTGCTCCCGCTCGTCGACGAGGCCACCGCCCAGGCGATCATCGCGCGGCGCCCCTACAAGGCCGCGGAGGATCTCGCCGCCGTTCCCGAGGTCGGTCCGTGCAAGTACCGGATCTTCAAGCACCTGATCGAGGTCAAACAGCCGGAGGATGCGGGCGGCACCGCGAGAGACGGCGCGGAGAAGACGGCGCCCTGAAGCGGGCAGTTGCACACGGGCGGGCGCGTCAGCGGGCGGGCCGGGGGATGGCGAGTTTCCGGCCCGCCCGCAGCACGTCCGGGTCCTCGATATCGTTCGCCTCCCGCAGCGCCTGCACCCGGACCCCGTGACGCTGCGCGATCCCCGCGAGCGTGTCCCCCGGCCTGACCGTGTACTCCCCCCCCGCCCCGGACGCCGCGCCAAGTTCCGCAATCGCCTGCCGGAGCTGGGCGTTCTCCGCGGTCACCACCTCCACGACCGCCCGGAGCTTCTTCTCCGCGGCAAGGCGCTCCGCCGCCGCCGCCCGCTCCGCCGCCGCGAGCCGCTCCTCCACCGCGTCGATCCTGGCGCCGATCCGGGCGACCTCGTCTCGGATCGGACGGGCGAACGCGTCGTCCGCGTAGCGGTGGTCGAGCTCCTCCTGCGCGGCCCGCACGGCGCGCATCTCCCGCTGGAGCGTGTGCAGCTCCTCGGCGAGCGACGCCTGCCGGGAGAAGAGCGACTGGGCGGGCGAAGGGGCGTGGACGCCGCCGGCGGGGTAGGCGCAGCCGCCGAGCAGCGCGCAGAAGAGGAGGGACGCGGCCGCCGCCGCATGGGGCCGATGCACGGGATGCCTCCGTGGCGGGGGGCGAACGCGGCAAAAGGCCCGGGGGACTCCCCCCGGGCCCGTGCCGTTGCGCCGCGGGCCGCCGCTCAGCGGCGCGGCGCCTACTGCGGCGTGAGGCCGAGGAGGAAATGCCCCCTGCGGTTCCTCGCCCAGCACGCCTCGCCCTGCTCCGCGCAGAGCGGGCGCTCCTCGCCGTAACTGATCGTGTAGATCCGGTCGGGCGAGATGCCGAGGTTCGCGAGGTAGCTGCGGACGCTCAAAGCGCGCCGCTCGCCGAGCGCGAGGTTGTACTCGTTCGACCCGCGCTCGTCGCAGTGTCCCTCGACCTTGATCGTGAGCGTCGGGTGCTCCCGCATGTACCCCGCGATCCCCTCGACGATCGGGCGTTCGCTCGCCCTGATGTCGGACTGGTTGTAGTCGAAATGCACGTCGACGAAGATCTCCTTCGCCGCGGGGTCCGAGTAGTTCTCCGGCTCCGCGAACGGCCCCTCGGGGCTCTCGCTGAGGGGGAACCCGCCCGGACCCACCCCCTCGTCTCCGAAGATCCCCCCCCTGCCGGTCGAGGGTATGGTGACCTTCGCCTTCGGCGTACAGCCCGCGGCGACTATGACCGCCAGCGCCGCCGCGGCGGCGCACGACACCCAGCTCTTCATCCCCGATCCTCCCCTGTTGCACGAGGCCCCGGAATCCCCGATGGTGCCGTACAAATCCTACACCAAATCGTGGAGGGCCTCAACGTATTTCGAGCCCCTAGTAGCGGTAGGTGCTGCCTCCGATGAACTCCCGCAACAGCGAGGTCTCCGGCACGCAGGAGTCGTCCTCCATGACCTCGATCTCGCCGAGCATCTTCTGGACGCGCTTCGCCCGGACGAAGGCGTCCTGGCGCTTCGGGTTGTCCCGGTACTCCTCGATCGCCTTCGCGAAGTACGGAAACATGAACTTCTTGTGGATCGGGAGCTCGAACGGGAGCGACCCGTTCAAAACGAAGTCCACGCTCGTGATGAACGGGACGATGTGGCGCATCTCGCTCTTGCGGACGTAGTGCCAGTGGCCGATCGTCCGCACCGGGTCGTAGCTCCGGTGCCAGCTGTCCCGCACCATCCGCCGCAGCAGACGGGTGTCGGTCCAGCGGATCCAGTTCCCCTCCGTATCCTTCAGCTGGGTCAGGGTCTCGATGTAGAGACGGAACTTCATCCGGCGCGGGACGCTGGAGGTCATCTTCTCGTAGAGGCCGTGCAGGCTGTCTATCAGCAGGATCTGGTTCTTCTCGAGGCGGAGCGGGTCGGTCGCCGTCTCGCGCTTCCCGGTCTTGAAGTTGTAGCGCGGGACCTGGACGGTCCGGTTGTCGATCAGGGCGGCCAGGTGCTCGTTGATGAGCTTCAGGTCGAGGGCCTCGGGCGTCTCGAAGTCGTAGTCGCCGAACTCGTCCTTCGGATGCATCTCGAGGTTGAAGAAGTAGTTGTCGAGGTTGATCGGGACGATGCTCATCCCCTCCTGCTTGAGGCGTTCGTTCAGCTTGATCGTCGTGGTGGTCTTCCCGGAGGAGGAGGGGCCGGCGATGATGACGATGCGCACCCGGTCGCGGTGGGCGATGATCTCCTCGGCCGCGCGCGTGACGTCGGCGTGGTACTTCGCGTCCCCCTCGCGCACGAGTTCCGGGAAGGAGCCGTCCAGGACCCTCTTGTTCAGGCCCGGCACGGTATCCACGCCGTGGGCGATGTTCCAGTCCAGGACGTTCTGGATGACCATGCTCGGGATGCTCTTCTGCTCGATCCGCTCGAACCTGTTGTTGTCGGAGAGGCGGTCTGTCATCGTATTCTCCTCGGCTGCCGCGCAGGCGTCTCCGCGGGAGGCCCGGCCAAACCCGCACGGGCACCCTGCGGCGCGGGCATTAGTCTAGCCGTGCCTTCGGCTTTGTCAACAGCATTTTCGGTATTTTCGGCTCGCCGCCGCGGCGGGGATGGGGGATGAGGAGGGGGCGTCAGGACGTTTCGGCGCCCCAGAGGCCGCGCTGCAGATTCCTCGCGAAGCGCTCGAGCGATTCGAACGCCTCCCGGTACGGATGGGGGGCGGGGGTTTCCGAGGCGCGGGCCCAGCCCCGCTCGATCATCTCCGCGTTCAGGAGCGCGCCGTCGAGGACGACGTAGGCCTGCGGGGTCCCCCGGTCTTCGGAACCCTGCGGGCCCGGGAAGAGGGAGATCACCCGCCCCTTCACCCGGTCGAAGAGCCAACGCGCGGCCCGGTCCCCTCCCGTGTCGCCCGACGGCTCCGGGAACGGGGCGACGCCGAGGAGGCGCACCGCGCCGCCCCCCGCGAGCTCGATCGTCGCGGCATCCCGGGCCCCGGCGCAGGAGACGCGCACGGGGACGCCCTTCGGGAGCTCGATGCGGGGGATTGGCGCGGCCTTCTTGCGGCGGGGGAGCAGCACCCTCGCGAGCGGGAAGAAGCCGTCCCGCTTCTTCTCCGTCGGCTCGTTCCCGCGCGGCATCAGGTAGTACAGCATCCCGTCCGACGTGATGATCCGGGAGACCTCGCCGTAGGGGTAGTAGCGCCCCGGGGAGGTCTCCTTCTCCCGGAAGAGCAGCCCCTTCTCGTAGGTGATGATGATCTGCCCCTCGAGCCGCTCTCCGTTCTGGAGCAGCACGATCTCGGCGCCCGCGGCGGCGGCGCACGACAGGAGAGCCAGGATGGGGACTGCGGCGCGGCGGGTTCTCATCGACTCCTCGCGGGTCGTTTTCCTTCAGTATACCCGAGGGCGAGGCGCCGCGTCCAGCGGGCGATCCGTCGGGGAAACCCCGGCTGCATCCCCCCCGCGCCGTCCCCGGGTCGAGGATCATGCAACAAAAAGTGTGGGCTTTCCGCCGAAGGGCTTAGTCAAATAGCCGGGCACAAGCTCTCCGGATTTATACACGACATACGTAAACAGCGCCAAATTGAGGTTTGCTCGTCCCTGGAA
>JAAYCL010000040.1 GCA_012729785.1 Chlamydiota bacterium
ATGTCCAATTGGACCCGTACTGTCCCCAATACGATTCAGATATGGCGCTGCCGCTTGGTCCTGTCTCAAAACCCATGCTATAGGGGAAGCTGGTTACCTGGCAATAAGTTGGGGAGGGAATAAGTGCGATACAGAAGAGGCCGCACATCGAACCCGCATATACAAATAGCAGGGCTCGTTTCATGGGGATACGGCTCCGCGCACACATGCCGAACGCGAATCAGTTCCGGCACATCTCAAGATGCCCACGTTAGCACACAATCTAGAATCACCGAGAGCAATGCAGATAGGAACTTTTATCGCTGTAATGTGCCCGAAATACGCTGCCGTGTCAAGCAGGAGATCAACCGAAAAGTATTTCGAGCGCAAGGCGCCGGCGCAATGAAAAATGCGCAGGATGGAGGCATGCATTCCCCTCTTCATAGGGACCACAGCAGGGTATCCGTTCCGCGAAAAGGCCTTGTGCTGAACCCCTCCCTCCCCACGGATGCGCGAGGAGACGAGCCGGCTGCACGGGGAGGCAGCGCAACCAACTCAAAAAAGCGCGGCGGAGAGGAAGGCAGGCCCTCCGCGCGGGGAGGAAGAGGGAACCGATCAATGCCAGCCGAGTATCTCCGCCCCTTCCCATCCCTCCACCCAATCCAGCATCCACCCGTAGGGCGGGGAGACCGTCTCCGGATCGGGCTGGAAGTTGATCTTCATCTCGAGCGGCGTGGGCGACACGATCGGCGTCTCCGTCGGCGTCGGCGTGATCGTGGGCGTCGGCGTGATCGTCGGCGTTGGCGTGACGGTTGGCGTCGGGCTGCTCGTGGGCGTCACCGTCGGGGTCCAGGTCGGCCCGATGTAGACGTTTCCGCGGACCTCGACGTCATCGACGAACCAGTCGTCGTGGCGGCGGGAATGGTTCGTCCCGACACTCCTGAACCGGAAACGGAAGTTGGCGTGGAGGGCGGCGGCGGGGAGGGCCGTGCTCACGACGACGTAGTCGCTCATGTCGGCGCCCGAGCCGTAGTACCGGGTGAGTTCTATCCACGTGCCGGAGGAGTCTGTGTACTCGACGATGAGGTCGTCGTTGATCTCGGGCGAATCCCCCGAACCGGCGCGCTCGTACGCGTACGTGAGCGTCGCGGCCGTCTGCGCCGCGAGGTCGATCGCCTTCGATTCGATCCTGTCGCCGCCCGTGGATTGGCCGTTCAGGTTGAGCGCGTAGCCGGGATGATCGCCGTCGGAGACGCTCTGTGCCTCCCCGACGTTGACGGTCCAGTTCGAGGCGTCGAGGACAGTCGACGGGAAATCGTCGGAGAAGCGGAGGTACGGCAGGGGCGTCGGTGTCGGCGTCGGGGTGATTGTCGGCGTCGGCGTATGCGTCGGCGTCGGCGTATGCGTCGGTGTCGGGGTGATCGTCGGGGTTGCGGTCGGCATCCCGTACGCGCTGTTCCGCGGGGCGCAGCTGATTTCGGAGAAGTCGATCAGGTTGTTGCCCGTGTCCTGGCCGTCCGACGTTCTCTTCCACGCCTTCCCGGACCCCAGCGTGCCGAGCAGGGTCCCCTCGTAGTATGCGCTCGACGCGGAGGCCCATCCCACCCTGTCGACGATAACGGAGGAGTTGTTGAGGAGCCGGGCGTAGCTGTTGGCGCCGTTGTCGGCGATGTTGATATCGGTGTGGACGTCCGGGGTCACGTCGCCCGTCGGGTTCGTGTCGGATATCAGGAAGAAGCCGTGCGCCGGGATGCTGTGCGCGGAGGTGAAGGTGTAGTCGTTGCCGTAGACGTCGAGCTGCCACCCGTCCAGGTTCACGGCGGAGCCGCTGGAGTTGTAGAGCTCGACGTATTCGCCCAGGCCCCCGGAGGAGGTGCTGAACGGCCCCACCTGGTTCACCACCACCGCGCCCGGCGCGGAGGTCGGGGTCACGGTGGGCGTGGCCGTCGGCCCCGCGGAGGTTGCGGTGGGCGTGGGGGTCGGGGTCGCGCCGCTCGACCCCTCGTCGGCGTCGTAGGCGTCATTCCGGGAACCGCCCGTGACGGTATATCGGTTCGTGGAGTTGGTGTATGTCACCACGATGGTGTCCTCGACGTAGGTCATTTTCGAGACCGGGTTCGGCGAGCTGCTGCCGCGGGCGGTGGCGTAGATCCACGAGACGCCGGAGTTCACAAGGTTGCTGAGCGTGCCCGAGGCGGGGTGGCTGTAGGAGTTGCTGGAGCCGACGAAGATGACCGCCACCTCGGGTTTGATGGCGTTGAGGAAGGTAAGGGACGAGGAGCTGCTCGATCCGTGATGGCCCACCTTGAGGACGTCGTAGTTGTTCGACGCGGTCTTGGGGCCGAGCACGTCCTCGACGTCGCTCGTCATGTCGCCCGCGGTGAAGTAGTCGAAGCCGTTCCACGAGAGGCGCAGGCCGATACTATAGCTGTTCTCGTTCGAGCTCAGCGAAACGGTGGTCCCGTCGAGGAGTGTGCTCTTGCCGGTCGAGGTGTTGCTCACGGCCAGCCATTCCGCGGTGACGCCGCCGATGCTCCAGGACGCGCCGGGCGTGGGAATCGCCGCCGCGGGGCCATAGGAGCCGTTCGTCAGGGTGCGCCAGGTGGTCGTGGCGCCGCTGTCGCCGCCCACCTGCGACCCCGCGTGGTGGTAGGCGGCCGTCGAATAGTTCAGGTAGCCGTCCACGAGGGGGCCGATGATCATATCCGCACCGCCGACATGGTCGGCGTGGAAATGACTGGCGGAGAGATAGTCGATGGAGCTTGTGTAGCCGAGGTTGTAGATGTAGTTGAAGATTGTGTCGCCGTCCGAGTCGGAGTTGCCCGTGTCGATGAGCCAGGTGACGCCGTTGGGGAACTCGATGAACGTCGCGTCGCCGAAGGAGACGTTGATATGGTGGATAATGAGCTGGTCCGCGTTCCAGGCGAGGGCGTCCGGCGAAGCGAATGCGGTGAGCAGTCCCGCGAGGCTCACCAAGACGATCCTGTGTCCCATTGAGCACTCCTGTCGTGGATAACCCCCACAGGGTTACACCATCGGATTCGAACTGCGGATTTACGACAATATACCCGTGCGCGCAGGTGGTGTCAAGGGCGCGGCATGCAAATATATTCTCATTGCGCTGCAATCTGTTACAGCGTAGCCGCGCGGCTCTACCGCGCGGGATGGCGTTTCATCCGCATCCCCCTTGTGGGGGTACCCACGGCGACATTTCCACCCTCTGAGAGGGCAGGGAACGCGGGCGAGGGAGCGCGTGGAGCGGAAGAGGGACGGGGGTACTTCACGCGGCACGCAGAAACTCACGCTGTTTCCGCACGAAAAGTTCCGAGGGGGGCGGCACCCGTCCCTTCGGTTATTTCCAGCCGTGGTTCAACGCGATGCCGTCCTTCGGACCGTTCAGCACCGCGCCCCCGGCATTGCTGTACCATCCGGTCGGCGATACGGCCTCCACCGGAAGGAAGTTGATCCTCCACGCGGCGACCGGCGAGGCAGAGGTGACCTCCACGTCGTCGAGATAGGCGATTTCGTTATTGGCGTTCGTGTAGACCTCATAGACGATCTCGATACTGTCCGTGCCGGCGGGCACGCTGCCGGAATACTCCCTGTACTCGGTGATGGTGTCGAGGTCGCCGCCCGTCTCCTCCAGGAACGGATCCTGCGCCACGCCGTCCGCCTTTACGTACGCACGCACCCATTCGTCATTCTCGAATTGGTTTCCACTGGTTCGCATGTGGAGTTTCATCCTGACGTCGGCTTTCCCCGCCACGGGGACGGGGCCGAAGGTGATCTTCCCGACGTTGTCGCAGTCCTCCGCGGCGAAGCTGTAGGTGCCCGTCCGCGGACGGAGCGCTTCCACCCCCCAGTCGTCGCCGGTCGGATCGTTGGTGCCGACGGTGTTGATGGTGTAGGCGAGATCGGCCGGATCCCCCTCGAAACTCGTGTAGGCGAGCCTCACCGGCTCCGCCGTGGGGAAGTGCGGGAAGGTAGAACTGTCTGCCAAATATGGACCATGGCTGAAGCCTCCTCCCGAGATGGTGAACGTGGAGCCGTCGGTGCTGACCACGACGTTGCTGTTCGCCCTGTGCACGGGGTAACTATTTTCGAATGTCGTGGCTGCGTAGGCGTAGGCGTAGTAGATCGCCTGTACGCCCGCATCCTCCAGATTCTGCAGTGTCGACTCATACGGTTTTGACCCGCTGCCGGCTATAACGGCATACTCGGGCTGGATGGAGTCGAAGTACGCCAGGCTTGAAGAATCGTTGGTGTAGGTTCCATGATGGCTCACCTTGACGACATCCACGTCAACGCCTTTATCCCAAAGCTCCTCTCCCAAGGGCCGTTCCGTGGCGCCGTACATATCCCCCGTGAACAGGTAGTCGAAGCCGCCGTAGCTGACCAGCAATGCCATGCTGTTAGCGTTCTCGATGGAGCTGTCGCAGCCCACCTGCGTCCAACCGGTTGAAGTCACCTTCTCGTTAGAGGCGACGCACTTCACGATCACGCCGTCCTTGTTGTAGAGGATATCCCCGGGTTTGCGGTTGTTCCGGTGGTGGTCCGGCAGCGGATCCCCGCAGACGGCGCCATGATCGCTGTGAAAATGAGACCTGGTGGTGACGTCTCCGGTCGCCGCATCGATCGACATCGTGGTTCCGTCGGGGAAGGTGATGAGATGCCCCTCATTGCCCGTGTTATACGTGGTGATGGTCAGGGAGCCCGCCAAGAGCGGGGCGGCGGTATGCGCAGCGAGGAGCAGTGCGAACACGGGTGCGGTGATAGACCTGTATACCATTGCATAAACTCCTACTGCAAAATCTCCTACTTACACCCCAGCACGGGCGGTTTGACTGCACAACCCTACAGTATCCTGATCCTGCCATTCAAAACTTACCCTTCCCGCGGCCCCTTGTCAAGGAGCCGCGGATATATATTGCCGTTGCCGCGCAAGGGGTTGTAACACGAAAGCGCGGTTCTGTCGGCGTGGCCCAGACGATACGTTCGCATCCCCCGCGGAGGTTTAGATTCGGGCGGCATATCGCCTTTTCGTGCAAGCGATTGAGAACGCGGTCCCGCGGGTTGAACAGGACTGCCGCGGGTGGACAATGCAAGGGCGGCAGCCGTGCGGCGATTTGTCAAGCCCGCGAGGGATCCAAAAAAGAGGATAGGGGTACTGCAAAGGCACAAGGGAACAGGAGCAAGGACCGAATCGGAGGATGCGGTGTGCAGCGCCTACCAGCTCCCCGAGTCGACGATCCATTCCCCGCCGGGATGAGACACGTCGTGCGGCTGGAAGCTCACCCTGAATACGATCGACGACTGGGGGGAAGACGTGGTGTTCTTCGGGTCTGGATCGACCGTGACGAAGTCGGCTGCGTTGCTGTTCGAGTCGGCGCCGTCCGCCGCGCGCCGCCACACGCGCTTGTAGGCCAGGTTTCCGAGGCGCGTCCCCTCGTAGTACGGCGAGGAGGCCCACCCCACCGTGTCCACGACGGTGGAGGAGGCGTTGCGCAGCCGGGCGAAGCTGTTGGCGCCGTTGTCGGTGATATTGATGTTCGTCTTCACGTCGGCCGCGACGCCGTTGATGGGGCTCGTGTCGGAGATCAGGAAATGGCCGCGCGCCGGGATGATATGCGCGGAGGTGAAGGTGTAGTCGCCTCCGTAGACGTCGAGTTGCCAGCCGGCCAGCGATATCGCGGAACCGCCCGGGTTGTAGAGCTCGACATACTCGCCGGGGCTCGAGAAGGGGCACACCTCGTTGATGCGCACCACACCGCCGCCGGGGGCGGGGGTGGGTGTCCGCGTCGGCGTCCGGGTGGGGGTGCGGGTCGGCGTCCGGGTGGGGGTGCGGGTCGGCGTCCGGGTGGGGGTGGGCGTGGGGGTCGCTGAGGCCTCGTCCGCCCAATAGGGGCCGTGGTTGAACGAGGACCCGGAAATGGAGAAGGTCTCGCCGTCGGTGGTGACCGTGATGTCGCCGTTCGCCCGGAAGACGATGTCGTTGGACGACGTGTAGTTCGGGGCGTAGTAGATCCTCGTAACCCCCGCCGACTTGAATGCGGCCAGCGAGGTTGCGTTGGGGCTCGTGGCGGTTCCGGCGATGACGACGTACTCGGGTGAGATGGACTCGAGGTACTCCACGCTCGATGAGTTGTTGGTGTCGGTGCCGTGGTGGCTTGCCTTGAGGATATCCACGCCGACCCCCGCCGCCCAGAGCGCCTCGCCCAGGGGCACCTCGGTGGCGCCATACATATCCCCCGTGAACAGGTAGTCGAAGCCGCCGTAGCTGACCAGCAACGCCATGCTGTACGCGTTTTCGTCGACGTCTTTGCACCCCGCCGTCTTCCACCCGGTCGAAATGACCTTCTGGTTGGAGGCGACGCACTCCACGATCACGCCGTCCTTGTCGTAGAGGATATCCCCGGGCTTGGTGTTGTTCCGGTGGTACTGTGCGCTCGATTCACAGGAACTGCCGCAATGGTCGGAGTGAAAATGCGACATGGTGGTGATGTCCCCGTCGGCGCAGTCGAGCGACATCGTCGTCGAGTCGGGGAAGGTGATGAGATGCCCCTCGCTGCCTGTGCCGTAGGTGGTGATCGTCAGGATCCCCTCGGCGAACGCCGGGAATGCGGCACAGGCGGCCAGGAGGTGAAAAACCGCGGCTGCAATGAGCGTGCGCATACCGCCCTGCCTCTTCTACGGATGAACGCGGCCACCGTGCGGGGGGCACAACCCCCGCTATTTGTAGAGTAATATACCCCAGGAAGGGTGAGGATGCAAACAATTATATGCGCCGTTCGTCAAAAATCGAAAGAACCCCCGTGCCCGTTCCGCGTGAAGCGGGTCCGTGCACTGCGCCGAATGACGGACGAGACGACCGGCTGGCGATTCGAGATGCGCAGGGGCCGGCGCGCATGCGGCGGGAAACGGCGGCGTCTACCAGGAGAAGCTGTACGGCGGGACGTGGGACAAGCCGTTGTTGCCGCTGCCCCAGTCGCGCATCCAGTCGCCTGTCGGGGGATCGGCGCCAGACGGCTGGAAGTTGATTTTCACGGTGTTCCCTGACGACGGCGGCGCGCCGCCCCCCAGTGTGACGAGGAGGTCGTCGAGATAGTAGGTCTTGGTCGTTCCGCGGCTGAATCGCAGGTAGATGTTGGAATACGACGAGAGATCGAACGTCTCCTTCTTGAAGCTGGCGCCGTAGTCCGTGGTGGTGGGCGAGCCCGGCAGATGAGTATTCCACGGCCCGCTCGGCGATGAGGAGTAGTGCACGTTGAAGCTCGTTGAGCCCGCGGTTGCGTACATGTAGTAGGACAGCGTGCCCGGATTCGAGAGCAGGGGGGTGATGAGGTAGTCGCCGTTGGCGTTGAAGCGCGCGCTGTGGCTGGGGCTGTGCGACTGGCTGGTCGACCAGTCGCTCGTATCGCCGCCCTCGTCGATCCATCCGGGTGGGGGCCAGGAGGTTTCGAAATCCTCGTCGACGAGGGTCGTTGCCGGGAGCACGTCGTACGACTTCATGATGGGGCAGTGATCCTGGTCGCCGTTGGCGGTATCGCCGTACTGCGCCGGAGCGACCGCGGAGAGGGGCGTGAAGACACGGCTGTCGAAGACGATGCCGCCGGCGTAGGCGCCGCTGTCCTCGCCGAGATCGAGGTTCATGATCTCGGCGCCCAAAAGTGTGTTGGGGATAAGCCAATCATAATTGTAGGTGCGATTCACGTTGGTGTCGTCGTCGCCCCCGGCCTGGTCGGTCGGCGTGCCGTCCGAGGTGGTGACCCAGCACGAGCCGGACCAGTTCGTGCTGTTAAGGAGGGTGGGGATCGGCTCCGAGGTCCGGTTGGCGGTGTTGAAGTCGCCGCCGAGCATCAGGTAGTGGCTGTTGGAGAAGTTGGTCTCGATATAGTCGATGACATCCTTGATCTGCGCCTTCCGGATCGCCTCATCCGAGGAGTGGAGATGCACGCTGACGACCTGCAGGTTGGTGGCGCCCGGGAGATCGATGACCGCCCAGTCGTGGTAGTAGTTCGCCCTCTGGAGGTCCGGCCAGCTCCCGGAGGAGAGGATATCCCACCTGCTGACAATGCCGTTGGGCTGGTAGCCGGACGAAGCCCGATGGTAGACGAACTCCGCCCCGAACGCGGTGCTGACCCAGCCGTCGAAGTCGTAGTCACCCGGGTAGTCGACGTACCATTCCTGGAGGCACGCCACGTCGGGCTGTAGCCCCTGGATGATCCGCACCGTTTCTATCCCGGCCTTCGTCGTGAGCTTGCTGACATTCCAGCTCATCACGCGGAGTTCGTCGGCGCGCGCGACCGAACCGCCTGGGGACGCCGTCGAGAGGAGGAAACAACAGACGGCGAGGGTTAAACACCGGGTGCAGCGACCTGGCGACAGCATGGCACGAAACCCCCATCACCCGTGTGCCGCGCGGGCTAATTGCCGCACGGTACATTCGTCGACCCCGGGCGAGACCTCCCAATTCATGATACTGTCTAAAGACGGAGGGCGCAACAGGAAATTTTCGGCAGGAAATTTTCGGCGACCCGACGATTCCCACGCCCCCGGAGGGGACCTCAACGCGCCCAGCCGAAGCCCGCTCCCGTCCTCCAATCCTCCACCGCGGCGGGCATCGCATCTGAAGGGGCGTCCGCGTCTCCCGGCTGGAAGCTGACCCTGAGAACGGGTGTCGAGCCGGGAAGGTTCGGCTCGCTCCCGCACATCGCCTCCATGTAATCGGTATAGCCGTCCCCGTCGGTGTCGGGGAGAAGCGGGTCGGTATGCCAGAACCCCTCCTCATCGGCGTTGGTGAGCCCGTCGCCGTCGCTGTCGACGTTGAGGAACCCCTCGTCGAGCGCTATCCGCACCGGGTCCAGTTCGGATGTCTGCACGGCATAGGCGGACTGGCCGTCGGTGGTGATGACGATGTCGCCGACACTCGGGCAGTCGGTTTCCCGCGCACAGGGGCACTCCTGCCCGCTCGCCGTGGTGCGGTAGACGAGCGCCCCCGCGGCGGTGACGCCCGTCGGCCGTCCCGCCAGGCTTGCGCAGGACGAGTAGACGGCCCTGCCGAGAAGGCGGTCCACGGCGTCCTGGGTCGGGTGGTTGTACGCGGTGCCGCCGCTGATGAGGGCGATCTCCGGCTTCATCGCGTTCAGATAGCAGGCCAGGGAGCTTGTCTTGCTTCCGTGGTGGTTGGCATGGAGGACGTCGACACCGCTCTCCGCGCTCAGGTAGGGAGCGTCGGAATGGTACGGATGCCCCGACGGATTGGCGTATGAGACGAGGGCGCAGGCCAGCTCGTCCTCCCGGGTGCCCGGCATGTCGCCGGCGGTCAGGTAGTCGAAGTCGCCGTACTCGATCAGCAGTGCGACGCTCCGGCTGTTGGGGTCGCTCGCGCTTGGGGCGACGTACGCGCCGTCGATGAACAGGCCGTTCGCCGCCACGCAGGCGGCGTATGCCCCCTCGCCGAGCGGGATGGGGGATCCCACCCCGATCGCCGTTCCCCGCCCGAATCCAGCGTTCACTCCGCAGTGCCATACTGCGCCCGCGGTATAGCCTCCGTTGAGGACGCTGTTGAGACCCCCGTAGTGGTCGTTATGGTCGTGCGAGCAGACGACGTAATCGAGGTGGCGCCCCCCCGGAGGGAATAGGTTGT
This sequence comes from Chlamydiota bacterium, assembly GCA_012729785.1. Classification (NCBI taxonomy): domain Bacteria; kingdom Pseudomonadati; phylum Chlamydiota; species Chlamydiota bacterium. Next base: position 9,626 of record JAAYCL010000040.1, read on the forward strand.
TGAGGTAGGGGAGTACGTTGCTCGTCCCCTTGCCGCTCGTACCGCCGTCGATGAGGATGGTCGTCCCGTCCGGGCCGATGATAAGTTCGCTTGATCCCTGCCCGACGTCGATGACGTGGATCTGGAGCTCTCCGCAGCGTGCACCCCCCGGGATGAGGAGAACGAGCATCGCCGCCGCAACCGCGACTCCGCGCGCGCGTCTCATGGCCGTGCCCTCCCATCGTTCCATCTCCAAGATGCAGCATCCGGACGCGGAGCGTGTCATGGGAATGTAAAGGCAGTGTAAAATGCGGGGGGGCAGAGCCGGCCGCAGCCGGGCACGCGGTTGTGTGCCGCGCCGGAGGAGGGGGCGAAGTCCCCGGGGCGGGGACGCCCCGCGGGCTGGCAGTTGATCCGCGCCTGGGGTGGGCCGGCGGTCCGCCCGGGGGTCATCGGGGCGCTCCCCCCCGCCGCCTCGATCATGTCGCTCCGTGCGTCCCCGTCTCCGTTGGGACTCAGGGGGGGGCAACACGATAGGTGAAGACCTCCTCGCCCTCAAAGAGGCAATCCGCGTCGCTGTCGGGATCAAAACGGATCGGTCCGCCGGGCGATCTTCTCTGCGTCGAGGGAGCGGCGGGCGTTGTCTTCCACCGTCGTCCGGGCGGTGGATTGGACGCGGCGCCTTTCGGAAAGACCCACATCACGGAGATGTCGGCCCGGGGGGGAGGAGGGCTTTGACGATGCGCCGGGGGAGGGCGGGATCTCCCGGCTCCGAGACAGAATGCAGGTCCCCGGCGGAGAACAGGGTATATCCGTGCGCATCCACAGCGACGGATAGGTCATCCGCCAAAGCGGGAAAGGAGAGTTCGGCGGTACGCGGGAAAGCGGAAGGCGGCGCGGGAGACACGATGATGATGCAGACGGATCGACCCGCGGATTGCGTACGCACGCGTTCCGCCGTTCGGCGTCCCGGCGTTCAGTCCATCCATCCGTATGGATGCGGCGGTTCGGCGCTGCCGGAGCCGTCCTCCAGCACATAGTCGTACGGCGGGCTGGAACCCACGGGCTGGAAGCTGATCTTCCATGGGTTTCCCCACGGGGTGGGGGACGGGGTAGGTGTCGGCGTGGGCGTGGGGCCGCTGAAGACGCTGTTTTGGGCGCGCGCGGTGCCGTTCAGGGGATTGCCGTTGGCGTCGAGGCCGTTCAGAGTCGCGCCGTCGTTCCGCGCCCAGTTCTCGGCGAGATTCCCGGAGACCGCCGGATCCTTCCGCTCCATCGTGTAGTAGGACGGCGAGGCGCTTCCCGCGAACCATCCGCCCGCGCAATTCACCTCGTCGATGACCGTCGAGCCGAACTGGAGCGTGAGGTGCTCGCCGGAGTTGGAAAGGCCGCTCCCGCTGAAGGTCCCGAAGGTATCCGCAGGTAGGTCGCTCACAGCGTTATCCGACGTCCTCTCCGCGAGAAAATACCCGCTCGGTGCGATGGTCCCCGAGAGGGTGATGATCGCAGTCACTCCCCCTCTCTCGTGGAGTTTCCATCCGGCAACGGATATCTCTCCGCCGGTGGTATTGTGGAGCTCGATCCACTCGTGGGTGCTGCCCGCGGCGGTCCCGCCCCAGGCCACCTCATTGATAACCACAACCCCGGCCGCGACGGGCGTCGGGGTCGACGTCGGAGACGGCGTGGGGGTGGGGGTGCGGGTCGGCGTACGGGTGGGCGTGTTGGTCGGGGTCGGAGTCACGGTGGGGGTCGGGGTGCTGGTCCCCGTGTGCGTGGCGGTCGGCGTCACCGTGGGCGTGTGCGTCGCCGCGGGCCCGCCGCCGGCATAGACGCTGTTCTGAACGCGCGCGGTGCCGTTCAGGGGATTGCTGTTGGCGTCGAGGCCGTTCAGGGTCGCGCCGTCGTTCTGCGCCCAGTTCTCGGCGAGATTCCCGGAGACCGCCGGATCCTTCCGCTCCATCGTGTAGTAGGACGGCGAGGCGCTTCCCGCGAACCATCCGCCCGCGCAATTAACCTCGTCGATGATTGTCGAGCCGAACTGGAGCGTGAGGTGCTCGCCGGAGTTGTGCAGACCGTTCCCTCCGATCCGGTCGGCCGAGATGTCGCTCACCGCGGTGTCGTCGGTCCGCTCGACCAGGTAAAAGCCGTTCGCCTCGATGGTGCCGGTGAGCGTGCAGTACACGGTGGCGCCTCCCGCCTTGTGCAGGCTCCACCCCGAGAGGTTGAACGGGCCCCCGGTCGTGTTGTGGAGCTCGATCCACTCGTCAGAGGTGGAGGCGGCGGTACCCCCCCATGCGATCTCGTTGATGACGACCGAGCCGGCGGCGACGGTTGGCGTGGGCGTCGCGGTTGCGAGCGGGGGCGTCGGCGTCGGCGTGTTCGTCGGCGTCCAGGTCGGCTGGCCGAGGGGGGTGTCGTCGGTGTCATGGCCGGTGATCAGCGGGATCGGGTCCTCGCCCACGGGAAGCGCCGCGATCGACCAGTAGCTCCCGTCCGTCCGGACGTGCACGTGGTTGTTGCTGGTGTAGCACTCCGGGTACGTATCCTCGGGCGCCCAGGAGTCGTTCGGGGGGGTGTCGTCGCCCGGATTCAGGCGGATGATGCTCGGGATGCCCCGGTCGATGACGTCCCAGAGGTTGTCGACCGTCTCCCGGCGCGGGTGCTGAAACGCGTTCGGCCAGACGGAGATGATCGCCGCCTCGGGATCGAGCGCCCCGATGAAGGAGGGGGAGCTGATGCCGTAGGTATACGAGCCGTGGTGATCCACGAGCATCACGTCCACGCCTCGATCGAGTCCGTATTCTCCGATCACGAGGGCGGCCTGCGCCTCGTTGGTCCCCTCCGCGTCGCTTCCCAGGTACATGTCGAACCCGCCGTAGGTCACGAGGCAGGTGATGGACTGGTCATTTTCCGTCCCCGACGAAACGCTTTCGCGGTCCCGCACATACAGGAGGGGGGTCGTATCGGGGGCGCCTGCGGTAAGAAAGCGAAGCATCGCGCCGTTGCCGAGGTCGATGTCCGTGGAACCGTCGACGGAGACGGTTGCCCGCTTCCCCGGCACGGCATTCACGGTATTCATGTAGTTGGAGGAGATGCCGCCGCTCTGTGTCAGGGTGCCGCCGCGGTCGTAGTAGATCCCGAACTTCGATTGCCCCCCCATCTGGCTCACAAGGTCGTCGAGGCCTTCGATATGATCGCTGTCGTAGTGTCCGGCGATCGCATAGTCGATGTAGGGGATACCCTGGGAGAGGAGGAGCGCTTTGCACTGGGAAGCCCAGGGTGCCCCCCCGCCTTCGTCGAACAGGACGACCTTCCCGTTCGGGCCCCGGATCACCGTACCCGTCCCGCTCCCGCCGCCCCCCCAGATGGTCCAGAGTTCCAGATGCTGGGCGGACGCGGGGGCGCTCCAGGAGAGCAGGGCCGCAAGCAACAGATACCTCGGGGTACGGTTCATCGTCTTCCTCTTGTGCGGGCAGGGGGGAAGGTACGGCCGGGATGCACGGAACGCCTTCCGTTAAAGACTGTACCATGCATCTGCGGTCTGGACAATACAAAAGAGCGGCAATGCCGAATACTCTACCCATCCATGAGGGAGGAGTGTGCGGTTCTGTCGGGCGCACCCGGTCGCATCGATAGCTTCCGGAACGCCGATAATGCCCCCAGAGAGGGACGCGGTGGCGAGGGGCCGGGAGGCCGGTCGACCGCCGCGCTACGGGGCGGTGATCCAGCCGTAGTTGATCTCCGCGGAGAATGCCTGGCCTTTGTCCCACGCGAACGACTCGGCGGCCGTGTGGGACGAAGGCTGGTAGTTGATCAGGATCGGTCCGCGCGGCCCCACGTTCGGGTCGACCGGGTTTCCGTTGAACCTGAACTCGATGAAGTCCGAGTAGCCGTCGCCGTCCGTGTCCGATCGGTGGATATCCATGTCGGTCCCGTCCGGATTATCCATCGGGTGGTACGGGTCGTAGCCGGATATGCCGTCGTATCCGATCTCGTCCGCGTCGTCGACGCGGTCGTCGTCGTCGTCCTCGTCCATCCACTCCTCGGAGTTGTCGAGGTCGCCGTCGGGGAGGCCGTCCCCGTCGGAGTCGCCGGGGACCGAACCCCCGTCCATCGGATCGGTTTCGAAGTAGAGTTCCCATACGTCGGGGACGCCGTCCCCGTCATCGTCGTTATCGACGCTGTTCGGCTGGCCGTCGTCGTCGGGATCGTTGAACGCGGCGCCGGCCGCCGTCCTCCCGGGTGAGCAGCGGAGCGCGCCTGTCGTGGGATGATTCGCGAAGGTGTGACCGGTGTTCAGTTCCGGGTTGAGGACCTTCGAGTACCCGGTCGCGGTGCTGCCATAGGTAAAGGTGTCCACGACGGTGTTCCCGGTATTGCCCCAGAGCATGATGGTGTCATAATTGTTGTTCAGGCCGAGATCGTTATCCGCTTTGGTTTTCGCGGCATAGCCAAACATGCCCGTGGGGGTGGCGGTGTCGTCGAACAGCACGATCGCCTCCCCCGCCGGCACAACGGTGTTCGCGGCGAACGTCTTGTCGTAGTTCGAAGACCAATTCGCCGGGTCGGTTTCCTGGGTCACCCGGTATCCCCCGAGGCGGACCGCGTACGAGCGGACGTTGGCGAACTCGATGAACTCGTCGGCGTCGCTGTCCCCGACCGCGCCGTAGCCGTCGGCGTTGCTATAGGTATCGCCGGTGGGCGCGGCGAAGAACTCGTTGATGAGGAGATCTCCCGCCTGGGCATACGGGGGCGATGCGGCGCTTGTGGGCACGCTGTCGAACCGGACGATCTCGTCGTAATCGGAGAACCCGTCGCCGTCCGTATCGGTGGAGAACGGGTTCGTCCAGTACCGGTACTCCACGACATTCTTCAGCCCGTCGCCCTCGGGATCCCCGTCCGGGCCGTTGGCGCCCGTTTCGTCGTTGGGGTCGAGGTCGTATTCGAACTCCCATCCGTCCTGCATCCCGTCGCCGTCGCAGTCGGGATCGTGCGGGTCGGTGCTATTGATGCCGCTGTTGTACTCCCATCTGTTGGAGAGCTGATCTCCGTCGGGGTCGGCGTTGGCCCCGTCGTCCCCCGCGGCGCTCACCGGGCTGAGGGAGTTTAGCACCTCCCATCCATCGGGAAGCCCGTCGCCGTCCGTGTCGCCGTCGTTGGGATCGGTGCCGGTGTTCGTCGGGCTCACGTAGACGCCGGTGGCCGTTTCGACGCCGTCGGTGAGGCCGTCGGCGTCCGAGTCCGCGCTGAGCGGTTTGGTGGAGTCGTCGGTGATCCCTGGCGGATTCCCGTCACGGCCGAGGTACTCCTGGAGGTTGGTGAGGCCGTCGCCGTCGGGGTCGCCGGCGGCGCCGTTGGGGCCGGAGGCGTTCAGCGGGTCGAGGCTGCAGGCCACCTCCCAGCCGTCCTGTATTTCGTCGTCGTCGCTGTCGGCGTCCCCGAGGGCGGTCCCGTTCATGCACTCGGAGAGGTTGGAGAGTCCGTCCTCGTCGGGGTCGAGCGGGGCGTCGGCGGGGTCGAGCGGGTTCAGATTGTTGGCGATCTCCCATCCGTCCGGCATCTCGTCATCGTCTGTGTCCGGATTCAGCGGGTCGGTGCTGTCGGTGGCGAAGCTGGGGAGATCCGGGGCGGGCGGGAGGCCGTCTTTCCCCAGATACTCCTGGAGGTTGGTGAGGCCGTCGTCGTCGGGGTCGCCGGCGGCGCCGTGGGGCCCGTCCTTGAGCCCCGGCGCCGATTCGCCGGTCGTTCCGTCGTCGCGCGGATCGAGGCCTCCGTCGACCTCGAAGTCGTCCCGCAGACCGTCGCCGTCGCTGTCGACGGCATAGGCGTTCGTCTCCGCGGGGGTGTGGTAGGGACGGTAGTAGGCGCTTCCGGCGAAGGTGACGCCGTCCGGTTCGTAGTCCCCGTTTTGGTTCGCGTCTTCGATCGGGTCGGGGATCGTATCTCCGTCGCTGTCGGTGTCCTGGGCGTTCTGGAGGCCGTCATTGTCCGGGTCTCCCGACGGCTCGAAGATGTCGGCGATGCCGTCCTCGTCGGTGTCCGCGTATCTCCCCGTGGGGGTCATCGCCCCCGCGGCGAGGAAGACCCAGTCGTAGTACGGCGCCGTCCCCGACGTGTCGTTCGTATCCACTCCCGGCGTACTGCGGCTAAGACTGAAGCCCTCGTCGAGGTGGTCGGGGTCGTCGAAGTCCGGGATGAGATTCTGCCCCGCCGAGTCCCCGGGAAGATTGCTGTCGTTCGGCTCGTCATAGAGGATGGTATCGACGGCGATGGGGGTGCCGGTCTCGTTCGCCGGGAGTATGAGGCGTATGCCGTCCGCGGGGCTCGGTGCGTAGTGCCATGCGCCGTCGTAGTAGGTGTACTGGTCGCCGTTCTGGAACGCCGTCACCCCGAGGCCGTTCCAGTCGGCCGCCGCGACCCCGCTCCGGCCGAGGAGGAGATAGCTCTTCGGGAACATCAACATCACGGTGTCGTCGGGAAACGCATCCCCGTTGGGCGTGAACGAGGAGCCCCCCGCCTGGATCCTGAATCCGCTGATGTCGACCGTCCGGTCGTCGGGATTGTAGAGCTCCACCCACTCCTGCGTCGAGTCGTCGCCCGCGGGCTCGTAGCAGACCTCGTTGATCTTGACGTTCACCCCGGGGTAGTGCGGGTTGCTGTGCGAACCGGTCGGGTTGGGGGCGGCGACCTGGCGGAAGTCGCTCCGGATGTCGTTGTCCACGCCCGGCACCACGCGGCCGATGCTCTGCCCCTCGGGGGCGTTCAGGAGGCCGTCCGTCGCCGCGCCCGCGGGGGGGAGGGTATGCGTCACCGAACCGTACAGGATGCAGTCGAAAACGGTCGCCTTCGTGGGCGAGACCAGGCGCACCCCGTCGGAGTTGCCGTCGCCCGCGTTCTGGAGTTCGAGGTCCGTCACCAGGTCGGGCGGGTACCCGTTGATGTCCGTGACGGACTCGCTCTCGGCGATGAGGTAGTAGCCGTTGCTCGGGATGACGGTGCCGTCCGGGATCGCCACGTTGTCGAAGAAGTCGGCGGTGTAGCCGCACTGGAGGATGAATCCGCTTACGTTGATCGCCGACCTCTGCGGGTTGTAGAGTTCGACGAACTCCTTCCCGTCATCGTCCCCCGTCGGGTTCCAGAGGATCTCGTTGATGACCACCTTCGGGTAGCTGGCGGGATTGAGCGGGTCGAAGCCGTTGTCCACCTCGAACCCGTCGAGCGCCCCGTCGCCGTCGGTGTCGGCGAGCAGCGGGTCGGTCCCGGTGTCCGTCGGGCTCACGTAGACGCCGGTGTCGGTCTCGTACGAATCGGGGATGCCGTCGTCGTCGTCGTCCGTGTCGGCGTTGTTCCCGATCCCGTCGCCGTCGGTGTCCCACTGTTCGTCGGGGTCGAGCGGGAACGCGTCGGGGCCGGGGAGGATCCCGCCGACACCGAGCGTGCCGTCGCTCACCCCGTCGTCGTCGCTGTCCTCAAGGGTCGGATCGGTCTCGCCGGCGTCGAGGACTCCGTTGCCGTTCGTGTCCTCCTCGCCGTCTTTCAGACCGTCGCCGTCGAAGTCGGGTATGATGGAGCTCGTGCGTTCCCCGGGGTCCCGCACCGCGTTCCCCTCGGTTCCGGCCGGGTTGGTCGTGCGGTGGTAGTCGTCGCCGGCCGGATCGGGATTCGTCGCGGGGTTGAAGTTGGATTCGAGGACATTGGGGGTCCCGTCGCTCCCGCAATCCTCGACGCCGTCGGCGATGCCGTCGGCGTCGGTGTCGGCGGCCCGCGGGTTGGACTCGGTGAACCTCTCGCCCAGGTCCCAGTCCACGACCCCGTTCGCGTTCAGGTCGCCGTCGACGGCCCCGTTCCCGTTCTTGTCCTCGGTGGCGTCCCGCAGACCGTCGCCGTCGATGTCGTTGGGGGCGGCGACGTCGTCGGCGATGAAGGCGGTCTGGGCGATGGAGGAGCCGTTGAGCGATTGGATGGTGTAGTTGATCCCGTTGGCGCAGCTGATGAGGATCCCCTCCGTGTCGGTGGTGCCCGCGGTCTTCACGCTCTCGGACCACCCGCCGAGCCCTTCCGACGTCTGGAAGATGTTCAGCACCCCGGTGCCGTCGGCGGGCCGCAGATCCGGCCTGTCGGGAAGAAGGCGGGGGAAGTTCTCGATCCTGTTCAGCGCCTCCTGGCGCGGGTGGCCGAACGGGTTGGTGTTCCCTACGGAGATGATCGCGTTCTCTGGCCGGATGCGGGTCAAAAAGCCGGTGCTGCTCGCCGTGTGGCTCCCGTGGTGCCCGGCCTGGACGACGTCGATCCCGCGCCGAAGGGTGTTCTGGATCGCCTCGCTCGCGGGCCCCTCGATGTCCGACTCGCCGCTCACGAGGCCGCCGGTGACGTCCCCCGAGAACAGGTAGTCGAAGCCGCCGTAACTGAGGAGCAGCATGATCGAGAGCTCGTTCTCGTCGGTCGCGCCCGGTATCAGCCCGTGGCCGAGCACGTACCCGCCCGCCGCGACGCAGGTGACCGTGACCCCCGCCCCGGCGTCGAGCGTGAAGATCTCTCCGGGGAGGAGCGTTTCGCGGACCGTGCCCTTCTCGGCGATGGCGGCGATATAGTCGCTGTACTGCACGGTCCCCGCGCTCCCGCCGCGGTCGTAGGCGGTCTCCGGAGGCAGGGTTGTATGGTTGATGACGCCGTCCGCCCCTCCCATCCCGCCGATATGGTCGGCGTCGTAGTGCGTGGAGACGACGTAGTTGAACCTCGTGATCTCGCCGCCGCTGATCTTGCTGTTGATAAACGAGACGATATTGGTGGGGGTGCCCGCGGCCCCCATTCCCGTCTTCCCCGCATCGACGAGCATCGCGTTCCCGTTCGGGGCGACGACGAGCACGCTGTCGCCCTGCCCGACGTCCAGGACGTAGATCCTGAGTTGCGCGGAGCCGGGGACGGCGACAAGGAGCGCGCCGATCGTGACGAGCAGGCCGAGGAGGAACGGGCGAAACGGGAGAGACCGCGTGCTGCGCGCGCTGAAGGGAAAACGGCTCATCGGTTCAGGCCCCTGGGGTGAAACGGGCATACACCACCACTCTCGCAAATAAGATACGCTATGGACGGATATGCGGCAAGGGGGGGGAGAAAAAAGATGGCCGGGGTTTTCCCGTCCCGTAGGCGGGAAAACCCGCAGATCCCCGCGTTTTGTCGAAAGGGGGACAATGGTCCCCTCACGCGAAACGGAAGGAGACCGCGGTATGCCCTTCCCGTGCGCAGGGCGGGGCGGGCTTACTCGCTCCAGCCGTACCCTTTCGTGTCGTGTTGGTCCGCGGTATCGGGGGCGAACCCGGCCGGCCGGGCCGACGAGGAGGGCTGGAAGTTGATCGAGACCCCGAGGCCCGCCGTGAAGCTCTTCGGGTCGGTGCCGCACATCGCCTCGAGATAGTCGCCCACGCCGTCGCCGTCCGTATCCCGGTTCCACGGATCCGCCCCCCGCGCGATCTCCGCTCCATCGAGGAGTCCGTCGCCGTCGGAGTCGGCGATGCGCGGGTCGGTTTGGTGAACGGCGATCTCCTCGGCGTCCCCGAGCCCGTCGCCGTCGGTGTCGGCGAGCAGGGGGCTCGTTCCGTGCGTCAGGATCTCCGCATCGTTCCGCAACCCGTCCCCATCGTCGTCCGCCGCGGGATCGAGGGCGGTGTAGGGCGACGGGGCGGTTCCCTTCATCGCGTCCGCGTTGCGGACCGAGACGGGGTACGCGCCCGCCGCGACGCCCGCCGGGATCGTCGTCTCCACGCGACCGTCCTCCACGATCTCAGGGGCGATCGACAACGCGCCGAAGCGGAGGGCGAGACCGTCCTTGAACCCCTGGCCGCGCAAGGTGACGGCGACGAGCCTGTCGTTCAGGCCGTAGGGGGGGGAGAGCTCCGTGATGCGGACCGGGGAGAGGAAGCAGAGCACCCGGTCCATCGCCGTTCGGGCGTTGTCGGGGTCGGCGGCGGAGGCGCTGACGGCCTCGAACGGGAAGGCGGAGAAGACGACGCGGTGCGGCGCCGCGTCGCCCTCGGCGGGGAAGCGCACCGCGCAGCACGGATACTCGGTGCTGCCGTCGGTCAAAAAGGCGCCGCTCGCGCCGGGGCCGGGCGTGAGCGAGTCGGAGTAGTCGGTGGACGGGTAGGAGAGGGGGAGGGTCATCCCGTCGGAGATCGGGTCGCCCTCGATCCCGCCCGCCGCCGAGGTTCCGTCGTCGTTATAGGACGCGGAGACGTGGAGGTGGTCGGAGAGGAAGGCGGTCGACACCCCGTTGTAGATAATATCCTGCCCGCAGAGGAACAGGGAGCCGCCGGCGTTCAGGTAGGAGGCGAGCGCGGCCTCATCGGCGATGGAGATGCCGGAGCCCGCCTCCTCCCAGTTGAACCCGCAGTTCCAGACGACCGCCTCGTAGAAGGAGAGGTCGGAAAACCCGGGCGCCGCCCCCTCCGCGGCGACGTCCCAGATGTCGTAGCGGTAGCCCGCCGCGTCGAGCGCGGCCGTGAAATAGGGTTCGTACGGCTCGCCCTCGTCGTCGTCCACGAACAGGATCGGGCTGCGGGCGGGCGTGGTGAAGCGGTGCCAGGCCCCTCCGTTGTCGTCCGCGGCCTCGTTCCCGGCCAGATCGGCGGAGGCGATTGAGAAGCAGTAGTCGGTGAGCGGCGAGAGACCCATGAGCCGGACCGAGTGCGATGTCGAGAACCCCGCAGACGACGCCGATGCGCCGGGCGGCGCGGCGGCGCCGTAACAAACCTCGCTCGTCGCGGGCTCGTCGGTGTCCCAGGAGACGACGCAGAACCTCGCGGAGGCGGCGCTCCGGATATTCGAGATGCGCGGGGCGGCGCCGTCGGCGACGGCGGCGGCGCGCGCCTCGGCGGGATTCCCCGTCCCGTCGTCGGCATCGCGGTAGACGACGGCGATCGTGTCGCCGTGGGCGGCCTGCAGGACGCCGTCGCCGGGGACCGGATCGCCGGGCGCGATCGCGATTGACCCGGTGAATCTCTTCGTGGAAAAGCCGGTCTCCGTCAGGGTGACGGGTTCGGGTTCCGTCTCCGCGCCGCTCGAAACCCAGACCGCGATGGTGTCGGGGGAGGACGGATCGGCGTCGAGGTCGGCGTCCGTCACCGTCGCCGTCGCCGTGCCCGGGAGCGGGTAGCGTGCCGCGTCGAGCTCCACCGTTCCCTTCGACGCGATCGACTGGATCTCGACCGCGGGGTCTCCGAAGAGGTTGAGCTCGTAAAAGCACCAGCGCATGCAGGTGCCGCTGATCCGGTGCTCGTTGTCCTCCTTCGAGTCGGCGTTCATCCGCCCCAGATCGGGGATCCCCTCCTTGAAGAGCGCGTCCCAGAACTCCCGGTTGTAGTACTGGGAGGGGCCGGCGGTGCTGGAGTACTGGCCCCACCCGTAGCGGGCGTTGAGCACCGCCGCGAAGGCGCCCTTCTCCATCGTGGTGAGGACCTCGCCGAAGCAGTCGGCCGTGTCGAAACCGCCCGGCATGCAGCCCTGGCTGTAGAGGAAGAACGGGTCGACGTTCGAGAGGGAGGGGAGGTCCGAGGTCGAGAGCTTCATGTCGTAGGTGTAGTTCGCGTGCCCGAGGTGGTTGAGGATGTGCACGCCGGAGTTCATGATCGCCACGAGGTCGTTTTTGGGCCAGGTGTAGTTCGGGCCGTCGTACAGGGTCGAGACGGCGAAGAAGTCGCTCGCGGCGAACCCGTCCGTGCAATAGTCGTGCGCGCAGGAGCCGAGCCGGATCTCTTCCATCGACTGCGTCGCGTACTCGCTTACCCCGCCGAAACCGAGATGCTCCCCGAGCATCCACGCGGAGTGCAGGGAGGGGGCGCTCGAGGTTTCATAGGCGACGGTCTTGCGGACGAAGTTGGCGATCTCCGCGGCGTTCTCCACGCACGCGCGGCCGATGTACGCCTCCGCGTACAGGTCGACCTCGCCGTCGCCGGGGCCGTCGTTGGATTCGCCGTAGACGCCGTTGGCGTTCTGGTCGAACGTGCCGTCGAGGTTCCCGTAGTACAGGTCCGCCGGGATGTCCGTGCCGTCGGCCCGGAGGCGCCTGATCGGGACGATCCCGCCGGCGCCGCCGAGGAGGACGTAGTTCGTGCCCCAATTCTCGTGCGCCCAGGCGACGAAGTTGCGGATGCGGGTCTGGTTGTCCTCGCCCCCCGCCGGCCGGGTCCCGGGGAAGTTCGCGTAGATGTACTCGGTGGTGACGATCGCGGAACGGATACCGCGCGCGAGGCGGTGGTCGCGGAGCGCCTGGAAGTTCCACGGGCCTGGGAGGTCCGCGAAGGCGGCGCTGGTGATGATCAGGTGCGGGTACGACTCGGCGTCGGCGTGGAGCCCGATTTCCGCCGCTGCGGCGTCGTAGGTCGCGAGCGCCTCGGGGTTCTCGACCTTGCCGCGCAGCAGCTCCCCCGCGTCCTTGAAGGCGCCCGCCCTCGCGCGGGCGACCGTCGGCTCCGGGGCCGGGGCGAGGCGCACGCGCACGGTCAGGTTCGTCTGGTAGGAGAGCTCGCGCCGCGACGGGAGGTATGAGACCGGGTACAGGTTCAGCAGGAGCAGCCGGTACGGGGATTTGCGCTGCACGTCGGCGTCAGACCTGAGCGAAGGGGGGAACGGCGCGTCGGATTCGTAGATCGACCGGTCGGGCGTGAGCGGGGGCGGCGGTCCCGCGTAGCCGAGCGGCACCGGTCTCTCCGCGGGCCGCACGAGCCAGGCGCCCGCGAGCGTTTCGGGCGGGCCCGCCTCAACATCGACGGCGAGGATCTTTTTCCCGCGGGGGATGACTATCCGCACGGGCCTGTAGGGGAGGGCGGGTTCGCCGGCCGTCGCGGTGAGGGGGAGGTCCCCCATCGTCACGCGGGCATAGGCGCCGTCGGTGCGGATTCGGGGGGCGGGAAAGTCGAAACGCAGGGTGAGGGTGTCGTGATCCGCCGCGGAGAGAGCGGTCGCGGCAAGAAGCGACAGCAACGTGCATGACGCTGCGCGGCGCATACGCTTCCCCCGTTGCCGCCGCGGCTCCCCTCCCGCGGATCCCGCGCGGAGGTCCGACGGTCTCCCGCCGTCGTTCTTGCGCACCTTGAACATAGCCGCAGATCGGGGCCCAGTCAAGGCGCGGGGGAGAAAAAACCGGGGCAAGGGGATGCGCGGGAGGCCCTGCGCGCGGTCTGGGAGAGGGGTGAGACTGGGTTCAGTGCCAGCCGTACTGGTCCAGGGGGCTGTACGCCTCCCCCCTGTCGGGCAGGTAATCCCCGGGGGATGAGCCCGGCGGCTGAAAATTGAACCGCAGCGGCGGGGTCCATGGCAGCACGAACGGACCGCCATCCAGCATGGTCCCCGGGGAGAAGAGAGCCCCCTCCGCTCCCGCGGCGTGTGCGTGGGCGATGAACCCTCCCGTGGAGTCGGGGCTGCGCGTGGCGGACTGATCCGCGGGAGCCGGCGCGGGTTTGCCGCTCCCGTACACGGTGTCCGTGATGGCGTCGACCCCGTCTGGGGTCTTGAACTGGATCGTGTCGCCCGTGTCGTTGAGACTCAGCCCGCCGCTTGCCGTGGACGCAAAGAGAAGCCCGTTCCTGCGGCAGTTTCCGAAGGTACCCCCGAATTCGGAGACGTCCCCGCCCCCGAAGACGACCACCGCGTCGCCGGGGGGGACAATGGTCCTGAAAGGGGAGGAGGGAAAGGTGAAGCGCACGGTGGTGTTGCCGGCGTCATGCAGCCGGTACCCCGAGATGTCGAGATAGGCGTTTGAGATGTTGACCAGCTCGATGAACTCGTCCTGTGACGTGCCCCGGGTCCCGTCCCCGTTGACGTCGCCTGCCTCGAGATCCTGCGGGACGTCGGCGAGGTACTCGTTGACGACGATATCGGCGTCGCCCATCGGAGTGCGGATGGCAGGCAGAGAGGAGGCGCTCGCGGGATCGCTTCCGAACCTGCACTCGATGCCGTCCCTATAGCTGTCGTCATCCGTGTCCGGGTCGAGCGGGTCGGCTCCGTACGACGATTCGCGCCTGTCGTCAAGGTCGTCGCCGTCAGTGTCGGGATTCCTCGGATCCGTTTCCCCCGCGTCGCCGATCCCGTTCCGGTTGGCATCCTCCACCCCGTCGTTCAGGCCGTCCCTGTCTGAGTCGGCCGATGCGGGATTGGTTTCGGTCCAGGTCTCCGAGAGATTTTGCGCGCGGTCCCCGTCGAGGTCGCCCCCTATCTGGCCGTTTCTGTTCGCATCCTCCACGCCGTCGGGGATCCCGTCGCCGTCGGTGTCGGCGTTGTGCAGGTTCGAGGGATCGCCGCCGTCGTAGAGGCCGTTGCCGTTCGCGTCCTCAATGTCGTCGGGGATCCCGTCGCCGTCGCTGTCAGGGCCCAACGCGCCCTCGTCGGCCACGTACAGATCGTTCGTCGCCCCCCCGTGGACGGTGTACTGGTTGGTCGAAAAGGTATAGCTGATCAGTATGGTGTCGTTCAGGTACGACATATTGGGGGCCGAACCGGGCGTACCGGTTCCCTGTTCGGTGACATAGATCCAGTTCACCCCCCCTGAGTTCAGGTTATTGAGCGTTTGTTGGGCGGGATGGCCGTAGTAGTTCCCCGACCCCACCGATACCACCGCTACCTCGGGGCGGATCGCCTGGCAGAAGGCGGCACTCGTCGAGGAAGTCGATCCGTGGTGGCTCACCTTGAGGACATCGATTTCGTGAAAGGCCAACCTCGGCCCCAGCTCGTTCTCCACTGGTGAGGTGAGGTCGCCCATGGTCAGGTAGTCGAAGCCGTTCCACGAAATCATGAATCCGAGGCTATAAGCGTTCTCGTCGGTCCCCAGCCCCCCCACGGAGCTCCCGTCGAGGAGTGTGCTGCTCGAGGTTTCGGTGTGCCCGACGCACACACTTTGAACCTCCACGCCCCCGAAATACCATCTCTGGCCGGGAGACGGGCTCGTCCGCATCGGGTTCTCCGTGTAGGCGTCCCACCGTGCCGTGGCCGAATCGTCCGCGGGGACCTTCGCCCCCGGGTGCTCGTAGGCCGTCAGATACGCGATGGGGGAGGCGAGTACCGTCGCGATTCCGCCAATATGGTCTTCGTGGAAATGGCTCGCCACGATCGTATGGAGCGAGGTGACGCCGCGCGCCTCGAGGTAGTCGCGCACCCGCGTCCCGCTTGTGCCGACATCGCCCTGGTCGATGAGCCAGTTGGTGCCGTCCGGGAATTCTATGAGCGTTGCATCCCCGAACGTGACGTTGATATGATGAATCCGCAGAACGGATTGCCCCCACAGCGGGTACGAGGCTGCGAGAAAGGCCAGAACGGCCGCGGCCCCGACCGGGCCCCGCCACCGTTCGGACCGCAGGGGGCCCCGCGGTGCGGAACGCGCCGCCCCCCGCCTATGCGCGTATGCGCCGTGCATGCTCCCACCCGTTTCCCGCCGCTACTAGCGACATCCCCGCGCCTCCATCTCCACCGTATCCATACCCTATCCCCGTCGAGGGGGCAAGGCGGGGGGGCAGATTCGGACGCCATAGCTGCGGAGAGGCCGCCCTGATTGCCGCGTCCGTTTGCACCGTCGCATCGGGACGCCCATCGCCGCGACGCATACCCGTCCACGATCCACGCGTTCTCGTCGCCGCCTGTCGGGCCGCCGCGCGCGTCGCGGTGGGGAATCTTGTCTCCCGGAAACGGGCTACGGGTACAGGCCGGTGGAGATAAGGGGGGCGAGCGTGTAGGCGAGCACCGACTCGAACGAGTCCTGCCGGTTCACGAGCCCGCGGGTGACGATCCCCTCGAACCCCATCTTGCGCTTCGTGTCGGAGTCCCCGATGATCCGGTCCATCGCGTCCCCCATCTCGACGCCGTCGACGGTGATGAGCCGCGCCACCTCCCGCGGCACGGGGATGTGGACCCCGCCCCCGGTCAGGAGCTCGGCGCCGGTGTCGGCCGCGCACCAGACGCAGGTGTACCAGCGCCCCCCCGACTCGGTGATCCCCCCCTCGAGTCCGATTCCGAGGTCCGCTCCCGTCTGCCGGCGCGCCGCGCGCGCGCGCGTCACGGCGCCCGCGAGCGTCTCAGCGTCGGTGAGCGGATTGTGCCCCACGCCGGAGTCGACGGCGACGCCCTCGACGGCGCCGGCGCCGAACACCTTCGCGGCGACCGTCTCCACGGCGCGGATCTTCAGCGGATTTGTCGAACCGACGGCGATTTTCATGGTTTCAATATTGCCACAGAGATCACAGAGGACACAGAGAAGCACTATTTCAGGCAGTTCAAGTAATTCAACCAATTATCCGCATCCAGCCGCGCCAATCCGCGGCTGCAACATGCATCCCTCTCCGTGCCTACTCATCCGTTCTCTGTGATCCCTGTGTCCTCTGTGGCAACGTTGAAGAATATCATTTTCCGATCGTGACCGGGCCGTAGTACGCCTCGGCCGAGGAACGGGTGTTGTCGGAGTCGGTCATGAAGCCGATCCCCCCGATCCGCCGGTCGGGGGCCCATCCGAACGCCCTCGTGAAATCCTCCTTCAGGTTCCGTTCGATCTCGATCCACCTCCCGAGATCGGCCGTCCCCGAGGCGGCCACCACGTGCCGGGAACGCGACGAGGTCGGACTCCGCAGCACCGTGCCGACGGGGGCGGCGTTGTCCCAGACGTACTGCAGGACATAGGAGGTGAGAAAGGTGCGTCCGGGGAAGAAGAGGTAGATCCGGGCGCCGTAGTCGTTTTCGGCCCGGCCGCCCGCGCCGGTCTTGTTAGGCAAACGGACCACTTTCCAGCGCCACCGGATGCGCGGCGAGACGTTCGGGTCGCAGGGGAGCGGGCGGTAGAGCATCGAGGCGGTCCCGTCGCTCAGGCCGTGCAAAACCGGGCCCTTGTCGTCGACCACCTCCCAGCGGACCGGGCGGTTGTAGACCTTCTCGCGCCAGCCGTCGTCCTGGAGCGTCTTGGCGGGGTCGAACGCCGCCGCCGCCCCCTGCGCGGCGATGCGCGGGGCCTCCGCGGGGTCGCCGGGCGCCGCGGCGACGAGCGCCGCGGCGAGCATCATGCGCCACGAGAGGAGAGAAGGCATTTCTTCACGAAAGACGGGCAGCGGGAATCGGCGGTCACTGTTTCAGGACTGTGTCTCTGTTGAAGCGCGCGTCGTCCCGCCGCGGGTAGTCGAGGTTGTAGTGGAGTCCGCGGCTCTCCTTGCGCGCGAGGGCCGAGCGAATGATCAGCTCCGCGACGGTCGCGAGGTTCCTGAGCTCCACGAGGTCGGGCGTGACGATGAAGTCCCAGTAGTACTGCGTGATCTCTCGCTGGAGGTTCTCGACCCGGTGGAGCGCGCGCTCGAGCCGCTTGTCCGTGCGGACGATCCCGACGTAGTCCCACATGAAGCGGCGCAGCTCGTCCCAATTGTGGCTCACGACGACCGACTCGTCGCTGTCGCGCGCGTGCCCGGTGATCCATGCGGGGATCGCGGGGGGCGGGACCGGGGGCGCCTCGGAGAAGAGGGTTTCGGTGCGGGCGGCGGCCTTCTCCGCCGTCACCGCCCCCTCGAGGAGCGAGTTGCTGGCGAGGCGGTTGGCGCCGTGGAGCCCGGTGCAGGCGGTCTCGCCGATGGCGAGGAGCCCCTCGATCGAGGTTTGGCCGTCGACGCCAGCGCGGACCCCGCCGCAGGTGTAGTGGGCGGCGGGGACGACCGGGAGCGGCGCGCGCGCCATGTCGAAGCCGAACTCGAGGCACCTGGCGTAGATGTTCGGGAAGCGTCGGGCGATGAACCCCTTTCCCCGGTGCGTGATGTCGAGGAGGACGTGGTCGGTCCCGGCGACCTTGATCTCGTAGTCGATCGCCCGGGCGACGATGTCGCGGGGGGCGAGTTCCCGCTGCGGGTGGTACCGCTCCATGAACGGCTCGCCGCTCACCAGCCGGAGGAGGCCCCCCTCGCCGCGCACCGCCTCGGAGATCAGGAAGCTCTTGGCCTTCGGATGGAAGAGGCAGGTCGGGTGGAACTGGATGAACTCCATGTCGGCGACCTCGGCCCCGGCGCGGTAGGCCATCGCCACGCCGTCGCCGGTGGCGACGTCCGGATTGCTCGTGTACAGGTAGACCTTGCCCGCGCCGCCCGTCGCGAGGACGGTCATCCGCGCGGCGACCGGCTCGATGAGGCCCGTCGAACGGTCCAGCACGTAGGCGCCGACGCACCTCCCGGGCGCCTTCCGGTCCCCCGTGAGCTTCCCGGTGGTGACCAGGTCGACCGCGATGCGGTTCTCGAGGATCTGGATCCGCTTCTCCTCGGCCGCACGGGCGAGGAGCCGCTCCTGGATGGCGCGCCCGGTGAAATCCGAGGCGTGGAGGACCCGGCGCGCGGAGTGCCCGCCCTCGCGCCCGAGGTCGTAGCGCCCCGAGGCGTCGCGGGAGAAGTCGATCCCCGCCGCGACGAGCCGCTCGACGGCGGCCGGGCCGCCCGCGACGATCTCCTCGACCACCGCCCGGTTGCAGAGGCCGTCCCCCGCCGCGAGCGTGTCCCGGACGTGCGCCTCGAACGAGTCCGACGGGGAGACGACGGCGGCGATGCCGCCCTGGGCGTAGAGGGTGTTGGACTCGGTCCTCTCGCGCTTGGTGAGGACCGTCACGCGCGCGAAGGCGGCGCACCGGATCGCGTAGGAGAGGCCCGCGATGCCCCCGCCGATGACGAGGATGTCGGTTTCCACGACCTCATGGTAGCGGCCGCCGAGGCGCCTGTCAACCGGGCCCTATCTGCTATACTGTGGGGCATGCAGCAGAGGATCGTCGTCCGCGGCGCCCGGCAGCACAACCTCAAGGGGATCGACCTCGACCTCCCCCGCGGCGCCCTGATCGTGATGACCGGGGTCTCGGGCTCCGGCAAGTCCACCCTCGCCCTGGACACCATCTACGCGGAGGGGCAGCGGAAGTACGTCGAGAGCCTCTCCGCCTACGCCCGGCAGTTCCTCCAGCAGATGCAGAAGCCCGAGGTCGACCATATCGAGGGGCTCTCGCCGGCGATCGCGATCCAGCAGCGCCCCCTCGCGGCGACGCCGCGTTCGACCGTGGCGACCGCGACGGAGATCCACGACTACCTCCGCCTCCTCTACGCGAATTCGGGCACGCCGCACTGCCCGCGCTGTCGGCGGCCGGTGCGGCGGATGACCGTGCAGGAGATGGTCGACGAGATCCTCGCCCTCCCCTCGGGGGAGGGGGTGCAGATCCTGGCGCGCGTCGCCGACGGGGCGCGGGGCAACCAGGCGGAGCTGCTCGCGCGTCTCGCGCAGGACGGTTTCGTGCGGGTGCGCGTGGACGGGGCGTACGGCGAGCTGGGCGCGCTCCCGCGCCTCGACGCGCGCGCGCGGCACACCGTGGACGTGGTCGTGGACCGGGTCGCGGTGCGGCCCGAGGCGCGGAACCGGATCACCGACTCCCTGGAGCTCGCGCTCCGCACCGGCGGCGGTTCGGCGCTCGTCCTGAACGATCGGGGCCTGGTCCCCGCCATCGGCGGCGCGCCGGGGGAGGGAGGGGCGGGGGGCGGCACGCGGCGCCGGCGGGGCCGGGCATCCGCGCCTTCGGGTACGACGCCGCCGGGCGAGGAGCGGCTCTTCTCCGAACGGATGCTCTGCCGCGGGTGCGGGACGTCGTACGCGGAGCTCGCCCCCTCCTCCTTCTCGTTCAACAGCCCGCACGGGGCATGCCCCTCCTGCCACGGGCTCGGGCGGCAGCTCGCGTTCGATCCGGCGCGCGTGATCGACCCGAAGAAATCGCTCGCGGGCGGCGCCGTGCGGCCGTTCCGCATCGGCGGCAAGTCCCTCGTCATCTACTACCGGCTTCTTCTCAGGGCTGTCGCGAAGCAGTTCGAGATCAACCCGGACACGCCGTTCGAGGATCTCGGGGAGCGGGAACGGGAGCTGGTGTTGCGCGGGTCCGGCGGCGAGGCGATGACGATGCGGTTCTGGCGCGGGCGGCGCCCCTGCGTGCGTACGGCGCCGTTCGAGGGGGTGCTGCCGATCCTCGATCGGAGGTTCAGGGAGACGGAGAGCGAATGGATGCGCCGCGTGCTCAGGGGGTTCATGGCGGAATCGTTGTGCGGCGCCTGCGGCGGGCTGCGGCTCCGGCCGGAGGCGCTCGCCGTCACCGTGGCGGGGAAGGGGATCGGCGATCTCCTCGCCATGACGGCCGACGAGGCGCTCGCCTTCGTCCGGAATGTCTCCCTCGAGGGGCGCGCGCGGGCGGCGGGGGCGGAGCCGCTGCGCGAGATCGCCGCCCGCCTCGGTTTCCTGGGCCGCGTGGGGCTCGGCTACCTGACGCTCGACCGGGAGAGCGGCACCCTCTCGGGCGGCGAGGCGCAGCGCACGCGGCTCGCGACGCAGATCGGGGCGGGGCTCACCGGGGTGCTCTACGTCCTCGACGAGCCGAGCGTCGGCCTCCACCCCCGCGACACGGCGCGCCTCCTCGAGACCCTCGCCCGCCTCCGCGACCTCGGCAATACGGTCATCGTCATCGAGCACGACGAGGCGACCATCCGCGCCGCGGATCACGTCGTGGACCTCGGCCCCGGCGCGGGCATCCACGGGGGGGCGGTGGTCGCGCAGGGGACGGTCGCGGAGGTCGCCGCCTCCCCCGCGTCGCTCACCGGGCAGTACCTCTCCGGGAGCCGGCGCATCGAACTCCCGGAGACGCGGCGCGCCCCGGAGCCGGGGCGCGCGCTCCTCCTCGCCGGGGCGTCGCACAACAACCTCAAGGATATCGACGTCCGCATCCCGCTCGGCCTCCTCTGCGCGGTCACCGGGGTCTCCGGCGCGGGGAAGAGCTCGCTCGTGGACGACACCCTGCGCCCGGCGCTCCAGCGGCGGCTCCACGGCTCGACGGAGCGGGCGGGGGCGTTCAGGGCGCTCTCGGGGGCGGAGCAGGTGGACAAGGTCGTGGTCATCGACCAGTCCCCGATCGGCCGCACGCCGCGCTCGAACCCCGCCACCTACACCGGCGTCTACGACGCGATCCGCGGTCTCTTCGCCAAGCACCCCGAGGCGCGGGCGCGCGGCTACGGCCCCGGGCGCTTCAGTTTCAACGTGAAGGGCGGCCGCTGCGAGGCGTGCCGCGGCGACGGCATCTTGAGGGTCGAGATGCACTTCCTCCCCGATGTCTACGTGCCGTGCGAGGCGTGCGGGGGGAAGCGCTACAACCGCGAGACGCTGGAGGTCCGCTTCAAGGGGAAGACGATCGCCGACGTCCTGGCGATGACGGTGGAGGAGGCGCTCGCCTTCTTCCAGCGCGTCCCGGTCCTCGCCCGGCGGCTCGGCATCCTCTCCGAGGTCGGGCTGGGCTACCTCGAGCTCGGCCAGCCGGCCACGACCCTCTCCGGGGGGGAGGCGCAGCGGATCAAGCTCTCCCGCGAGCTCGGCGGCCTGGCGACCGGCAGCACCCTCTACATCCTCGACGAGCCGACGACCGGTCTCCATTTCGCCGACATCCGGATCCTCCTCGGCGTGCTCAGGCGCCTCGTCGACGCCGGCAACACGGTGCTCGTGGTCGAACACAACCTGGAGGTGGTCAAGTGCGCCGACTGGGTGATCGACCTCGGGCCGGAGGGGGGAGAGGCGGGGGGGCGCATCGTCGCGGAGGGGACGCCGGAGCGGATCGCCGCCTGCCCGGGGTCCCACACCGGGAGGCATCTCAGGGGGCACCTGGCGCGGTAGCCGCCGCGCCTCTTCCGGGGGGAGGCACGCCCCCTTCCCGCGCCCCGGCCTAGTGCCCACGCGGTTGCCTGTTGTCCCCGGCCCCCGGGTGTGCTACCCTCCTTCCAGGTCACCACCCGGGCACCACGACGGACCCCACGTGAAAATCATCCAGCGCTATATCGGCGGCCAGCTCCTCAAGACGTTCTCCATCTCCCTCGTCGTCTTCACCTTCATCCTCTTCATGGGGAACGTCATCAGGATCCTCGACATGCTCGAGCGCGGCGTCGCCTGGAATTTGCTCTCCAAGCTCCTCTTGAGCTTCATCCCGTACCTCCTCGTCTTCTCCATCCCGATGTCCATCCTCACGGCGAGCCTGCTCATCTTCGGCCGGCTCTCCGCGGACAACGAGATCACCGCGATGCGCGCCTGCGGGATCAGCTACCTCGGGATATTCCGGAGCGGGATCCTTCTCGCCCTCGCGCTCACCGTCGTCTCCGGGGTGGTGAACGTGGTGCTGGCGCCGAGGGCGCACTACGCGATGCGGCGGCTCCGCAGCCAGGTGGGCGCGCAGAGCCCCGCCGCGCTCCTCGAGCCCGGGGTCTTCATCGACTACTTCAAGCCGTACCAGTTCTACATCGGCCAGAAGGACGGGAGCGTCTTCAAGGACGTGATCATCTACGAGAAGCTCTCCGACGGCCGCATTCGGTTCCTGAAGGCGGCGAGCGGGGAGATCGTCTCCGACGAGGCGCCGAAGATCCAGTTCAAACTCTTCGACGGGACGATGGAGGAGCCCCCGCGGGAGGGGGAGAACACCTCGATCTCCGCCGCCTTCAAGACCTACATCGTGAAGATGGGGTTCGACGAGGAGGAGGGGGGCGTGCCGAAGAAGATGGCCGACTACACCTTCCCCGAGCTCGTGGCCAAGATCCGGAACTGGCGCCGGATGCTCCCGTCGGCGAGTCCGATGATGCAGCGCGACATACGGCGCCGGATCAGCATCACGCTCACCGAGGCGAACGAGCGGTTCGTCTTCACCTCCTGCGTGCTGGCGTTCGTGCTGGTCGGGATGCCGCTGGGTATCGTGGCGCACCGGGGCGAGACGTCGGTCGGCGCGGCGATTAGCCTCGCGCTCGTGGGGCTCAACTATGCCTTCATCATCTGCGTGGAGGCGCTCCAGGAGCGCGTATGGCTCCACCCGCACCTCCTCGTCTGGATCCCGAACGCGGTCTTCGCCGTCCTGGGCCCGTGGCTCACCTGGCGGCTCGACAGGAGATAGGCGATGCAGAAGCTTCTTGACCGCTACCTGATCCGCGAGTTCCTCGTCCCGTTCCTCTACTGCCTCGCGGCGTTCGTGCTGATCTTCATCATCTACGACCTCTCCGCGCACCTCGACAACTACATCGAGGACCATGTGCCGCTGCGGTTCCTTATGTACTACTACGCCATCCAGATGCCGCTCGTGATGGTGCAGGTCATCCCCCTCTCCATCCTCCTGGCCATCGTCTACTGCCTCGGCGCCCTGAACCGCAACAATGAGATCACGGCGATGCGCGCCGCCGGCATCAGCGTCTACCGCATCATGCTCCCGTACCTCGCGCTCGGCGCCCTGTTCAGCGGCTTCATCTTCTACCTGAACGATCAACACGCCCCGCGGGCGTACGAGGAGTCGCAGCGGTTCCTCCAGGACGCCAGCGGCAGAGGGGGGGAGGAACAGACGCGCCCCCTCGCCTTCTACAACTCCAAGGAGGGGAGGGCCTGGGCGGGGCAGTGGCGCCTCTCGGACGACATCCTCCAGAACGTCGCGGTGCGGAGCTTCCAGGACGGGCAGGTGGTCGAGACGATCACGGCGTCGCGGGCGGCGTATCTGGACCGCGAATGGTGGTTCTTCGACGGCGCGATCCAGCGGTACGATGCGCGCGGCCGCGCGCGCGGGATCGAGGAGGCGTTCACCAAGCGCCGCTTCGCGTTCGCCGAGAAGCCGCAGGACTTCTTGAGCAGCCAGAAGGATTCGCTCTCGATGAGCGCGGGCGAGCTCTGGCGGACGATGTCCCTCTACCCGAAAGACTCCGAGATCTACGGCCGCAAGCTCGTGGACCTCCACTACAAGATCGCGTTCCCGTTCGTCGGCATCACGATCGTGCTCATCGCGGTGCCGCTCTCGATCAGTTCCACGCGGGGGGGCGCGGCGGGGAGCGCGGGCCTGAGCATCGCCATCTGCATCTCGTACTACGTCATCCAGATGGTGGGCCTCTCGCTCGGGCGCGGCGGGCACCTGTCCGCCTGGCTCGCGAGCTGGCTCCCGAACATCCTGTTCGGCGCAACGGGGCTCGGGCTGCTGTACCGGAACAGGTAGCGGGCGGCCGCCGGGCGTCGAGACATCAACCGAGAGAGCGATGCAGCACGCACAGTTCGCCCACCTGCACGTGCACAGCGAGTACAGCCTCCTCGACGGGGCCTGCCGCCTCACCGACCTCGTCGAACGTGCGCGCGCCCTGCGGATGCCCGCCCTCGCCCTCACCGACCACGGTTTCATGGGCGGGGCCCTGGAGTTCTACCGCAAGGCGATGGCGGGGGGGGTGAAGCCGATCATCGGCCAGGAGATGTATGTCGCCCCCGGGAGCCGCCTCGAGCGGAAGGCGTCGGGGGGCAAGGACGCGTCGTTCCATCTCCTCCTCCTCGCCAAGGACCTCGACGGGTACCGGAACCTCCTCGCGCTCTCCTCGCGCGCCCACCTCGAGGGGTTCTACTACAAGCCGCGCATCGACAAGGAGCTGCTCGCCTCGATGAGCCGCGGCCTGGTCGGGGCGAGCGCCTGCCTGAAGGGGGAGATCGCCGCCCGGATCCTCAGGGGCGACGCCGCCGGGGCGGAGCGCGCCGCCGGGGAGTTCCGCGACATCTTCGCCCCCGGGGACTTCTACCTCGAGGTCCACAACCACGGCATCGAGGAGCAGGCGCGGGTTAATCGCGAACTCGCCGGGATCTCGCGCCGCCTCGGGCTGCCGCTGCTGGCCACCAACGACGTCCACTACATGCGGCGCGACGACTCCCTCGCCCACGACGTGCTCCTCTGCATACAGACGGGGAAGACGCTCAACGACGCGCAGCGGATGCGGCTCTCCACCGGCGAATTCTACTTCAAGTCGCAGGAGGAGATGGCCGCCGCCCTCGAGGAGTTCCCCGACGCGCTCAGGCGCACCATCGAGGTCGCCGAGAAGTGCGCGCTCGAGCTCGACTTCAAGGACGAGAAGGGGGAGCAGATCTACCGGATCCCCGAGTACCGCCCCCCCGACGGCAAGGGCGGGATGCAGTACCTCCGCGAGCTCTGCGACGAGGGGATCCGGCGCCGCTACCCGAATCCCTCCCCGGCGGTGCTGCAGCGCCTCGAGCGCGAGCTCAAGGTGATCGAGCGGATGAACTTCGCCTCCTACTTCCTGATCGTCTGGGATTTCATCAACTGGGCGCGCCGGCAGGAGATCCCCGTCGGGCCGGGGCGCGGTTCCGCCGCGGGCTCCATCGCGGCCTACGCGCTCGGGATCACGGACATCGATCCGCTGCGATACCAGCTCCTCTTCGAGCGCTTCCTCAACCCCAACCGCGTGACGATGCCCGACATGGACATCGACTTCTGCTTCGACCGGCGCGGGGAGCTGCTCGGGTACGTGAGCGAGCGCTACGGTCACGAGAACGTCGCCCAGATCATCACCTTCGGCCGGATGAAGGCCAAGGCGGTGATCCGCGACGTCGGGCGCGTGTTGGGGATGCCGTACAGCGAGGTGGACGCGATCGCCAAGCTCGTCCCCGCCGACCCCAAGATCTCGCTCGCCGAGGCGATCGAGACCGAGCCCGCCCTCAAGCGCCTCAAGGAGAACGATCCCAACGTCGCGCGCCTGATGGACCTGGCCTTCTCGATCGAGGGGCTCGCGCGGAACGCCTCCACGCACGCGGCCGGCGTCGTGATCGCCGACCGGCCCCTGATCGACTACCTCCCCCTCTGCCGCGGCACCAACGACGAGCCGATCACGCAGTATGCGATGAAGTCGGTCGAGGAGATCGGCCTGTTGAAGATGGATTTCCTCGGCCTGCGCACGCTCACCGTCCTCCACAACGCCCTCAAGATCATCGAGCGGACGCGCGGGGTGAAGCTCACATGGGACGCGGTGCCGCTCGACGACCGCCCCACCTTCGACCTCCTCAACCGCGCCGACACGATGGGGGTGTTCCAGCTCGAGAGCGGGGGGATGCGCGACCTCTCCAAGAAGATCGGGCTCGACCGGTTCGAGGACCTGATCGCCCTTCTCGCCCTCTTCCGCCCGGGGCCGATGCGGATGCTCGACGACTATGTGCGGCGCAAGCACGGCCAGACGAAGATCTCCTACGTCCATCCAGGGCTCGAGCCGATCCTCAAGGACACGTACGGGGTGATGCTCTACCAGGAGCAGGTGATCCAGATCGCCCACGAGATCGCCGGCTTCACGCTGCCGCAGGCGGACAACCTCCGCCGCATCATGGGGAAGAAGATCGTCGAGCAGATGGAGAAGCAGCAGGAGGCGTTCGTCCGCGGGGCGGTGAAGAAGGGGGTCAGGAAGGCGGTCGCCGAGCAGATCTTCGAGATGGTGTCGCGCTTCGCCGAGTACGGTTTCAACAAGTCGCACAGCGCCGCCTACGCCCTGATCGCCTACCGGACGGCCTACCTCAAGGCCAACTATCCGGTCGAGTATATGGCCGCGCTGCTGTCGAGCGAGCTCAACAACACCGACAAGATCGCCGAGTACATCGCCGAGTGCGTCCGGATGGGGATCAAGATCCTCCCGCCCGACGTGAACGAGAGTTTCGCCCGCTTCACGGTGGTCGGCAACGCCATCCGTTTCGGCCTCGCCGCGGTGAAGAACGTCGGCGCCGGGGCCGTCGATTCGATCCTCGCCGCGCGCACGCGGGGCGGGCCGTTCACCAGTCTCTACGACTTCGTCTGCCGGGTGGACGCGCGGCTCGTCAACAAGAAGGTCATCGAGAGCCTCATCTGCGGCGGCGCCTTCGACGGCCTCGGTTTCCGACGCGCCCGGCTGATGGGCGTCGTCGAGCGGGCGATCGACCGGGCCACGGAGGTCCAGCGGGACCGGAAGCAGGGGCAGGGGTCGTTCTTCGATCTGCTGGCGGGCGGACCCGGCGCCTGCGCCGAGAACGAGGAGATGCCCGACGTGCCGGAGTGGCCCGAGAACCAGCTCCTCGCGCAGGAGAAGGCGCTGCTGGGCTTCTACGTCAGCGGGCATCCGCTTGCCCGCTACGGGAGCGAGATCGAGAGGTTCGCCACGGCGAGCACGGCGAAACTCGCCGGGTTGAAGAACGGGGCGACGGTGAAACTCGGCGGGATCATCGCGAAGCTCCGCATCGCCTTCACGCACAAGAAGAACGAGAAGATGGCGGTGGCGGTCTTCGAGGATCTGGAGGGGACGGTCGAGCTCCTCTTCTACCCGCGCGTCTACGCCAAGGTCGCCGCCCTCGTCGCGGAGGAGGCGGCGCTGCTCGTCACCGGGAAGCTCGAAATGGAGGACGACAACCCGAAGATCGTCGCCGAGGAGGCGATTCCGCTCGCGGAGGCGCAGGAGCGGTGCGCGGCCGCGATGTACGTGATGGTCCACCTCTCGGATATCGAGCACGGGAAGCTGGACGGACTGAAGCGGCTGCTCGAGTCGGCGCCGGGCTCCTGTCCGGTGTTCCTCGACTTCTCCGCGCCGACGGGCGAGCGGGTGCTGATGAAAACCGGGCGCCAGTTCCGCGTCAGCCCCTCGCCGGAGCTGGTGCGGAGCGTCGAGGAGATCCTTGGCGAGTCGACGGTCCGGCTCACGGCGTGAGAGGCCGGATCGGCGGAGGGGCCGCGCGCCGCGCGGGGGAGCGGGCGCCGGGCGTGCGCCTTTCCTGATCGGGAGGGGGGAGGGGAGAGAAGCAGCGTGAGAATCGCCGTCATCGGCCCGTCGGACGTCGCGCGCGTCGCCGGCGCCTCCGGCGTCGACCCCGCGCGGATCGAGCGCGCCGCGGAGGAGGCGGGGCGCCTTCTCGCGGCGGCCGGGCACGAGCTTGTCGTCTGTCCCGACCGGGGGGTGCCGGTTCTCGCCGCCCGCGCCTATCGCGCGGCGGGAGGGGGGAGGATCTACGGGCTGATCCCGCGGTCGGGAGACTCGGCGCAGGGATCGATCAGCCGCGTCGAGGAGAACAGCGCCCTCTGCGACGGGACCGACCGGGGCCTTACCTGGTACGAGCAGCATTCGCGGATCGTGCGCGCCGCGGACGCGATGATCTGTCTGGGGCTCTCCTGCGGGACGATCTGCGAGATCGCATGGACGAAATGGTCCAAGCGCATCCCGGTCTTCGTCGTGAGGGGGCTGGGGAGCGCCGTGCCGCCGGAGGTCGAATCCGAGACGGATATCCGCTACGCCGATGCGCTGGGCGACATCCTGGAGGCGCTCCGATGACGCGGCGGCGCCTGGGCGGGATCGGGGGTGGACCGTGCCGTTGAGCCAAAAATTCTACGACCGCGCATACATGGTCTTCTGGACGCTCTACGCCTGGGTCTTCAAGATCTTCTTTCGCTGGCAGGTGTTCGGGCTCGAGCACGTGCCGCGCGCCGGCGGGGCGATCCTCGCGGTCAATCATGCCAGTCTCCTGGATCCGCCGCTGGGCGGCGTGGGGCTCTCGCGCAGGATCTGGTTCCTCGGGCGCGCGAGCCTGATCCGGAACCGGTTCGTCGCGTTTTTGATGAAATGCCAGCACATGATCCCGATCACGCGCGGGGAGGCGGACCTCGGGGCGATGAAACGGATCATCTCCCTCATCAGGTCCGGGGAGATCGTGCTGATGTTCCCCGAGGGGACGCGGAGCATCGACGGCGTCCTGGGGCCGGGGAAGGAGGGGATCGGGGTCTTCGTCAGGCACGCCAGAGCGGACGTGATCCCCTGCTACATCTCGGGGGCGTGGCGGGCGATGCCGAAGGGATGTGTGCTGCCGCGCCCGCGGAAGATCCGGATCTCATACGGGCCGGTGATACGGTACGAGGAGTTCGACGACTGCCCGAAGGGCAGGAGGGGCTACGCGATGATCAGCGCGCGCATCATGGAACGCATCGCCGCCCTGCAACAGCAGCTCGAATCGTAGACGTTGTATGTAACCAATTGCCCGGCATAAAGTTAAACCTTTAAACGTCCCGCCGCTGTATCCACAATCGCATACCGCGCCCGCTATGGGAGCTGCTTCAGGATGCTCGCGGCGATCTGTGGGCCGATGGCCGGGACCTCGGCGAGCTTCTTCGCGGGCGCCTTTCGCAGCGTCTCCAGCGTCCTGTATCCCGCGGCGAACAGGTTCCGCGCGCGCACCCGGCCGATCCCCTTGAGACTGACGAGCTCGAGCAGCTCCTCCTTGATCCCGTAGAGGACGCGGCGCCGGAGATCGCGAAGAGGGGCCTGCACGCCGGCGATCGAGAGCACCGAGGCGACCCGCTCCGCCGCGTAG
Organism: Chlamydiota bacterium; assembly: GCA_012729785.1. NCBI lineage: Bacteria > Pseudomonadati > Chlamydiota > Chlamydiota bacterium. The sequence goes on from JAAYCL010000040.1 coordinate 38,759, forward strand.
ACGAGCCAGTCGGCGCTCTCCACGAACCGCCTGACGTCGCCCGGGCCGACGCCGAACCGTTCGCAGATCTCCTCCTCGCGTTCCTCGGCGAGCCACGCCTCCAGCATCTGGGCGGTGCGCATCGACTTGAGGAACCGCTCATGCTCCTCCAGCCCCCCGCCGCGCGGCGGGGGGACGAGAAACTTGCTCCCCTCGACGTACAGCTCCTCCTCGAGCTCCGCGTACGACGCCTTCGTGAGGCCCAGGAGCGGCATGTCGGGGCAGCAGCAGATGAGGTGGAGGAGCGGTTCGCACCGGTGGGTTCCGCCGGAGGCGAGGAGTCCCTGCCGGAGGACGGTGCCGGAGCGCGGGTCGAGGTAGAGCCGCGAGACGACCGCGCCGAACGGGGTGGCGTGGAGCTCGTCCGCGGGGGAGAGGGCCGCCGCCTCGGCGCCGTCGCGGCGCGCGAGCAGGCCCTCGGCCAGCAGCTGCTCGATGATCTCCGCGGTCTGCCTCGACAGGACCTGCACGTCCTCCTGCATCGCGAAGAAGGTGAGCGACAAGAAGTCCAGTATCGCCCCCATCGAGGTCGCGTAGCCCGAGGCGATCGAGGCGAGGATATGGGACGGGAGCGCGCCCCCCTCCCCGAGGCGCGACCGGAGCGGCTCGGTGGCGGCGCGGATGTAGTGCTCGAAAAGCATCTCCCGGTCGCCCCGCTTCTTCGAGACGAGGATCGCCTCGCCCTCCCGGTCGTAGCCGGGGCGCCCCGCCCTTCCTGCGAACTGTTTGTACTCGAACACCGGGATCGGCCGCTGTCCCAGCCCGGCCTCGTAGCGCCCCCAGTCCCTGATCACGACCCGCCGGGCGGGGAGGTTCACCCCGGCGGCGAGCGTGGGCGTTGCGCAGATGGCCTTGATGAGTCCCGCGCGGAACGCCCCCTCGACGAGGCGGCGCTGTTCCGGGTGCAGGCCGGCGTGGTGGAACGCGGCGCCGCACCGGATCGCGTCCGCGAGCTCGGCGCAGAGGCGCGTCGGCTCCTGGAGGGCGGTGCCGGCGGAACGGGCGATCTCCCGGAGGGCCGCCTTCTCCTCCGGCGCGAGGCGCCCCTTCAGATGGGGGGCGAGGTGGCGCGCCGCCGCCTGCGTGGACCGCCGCGAGTTGACGAAGACGAGCGCCTGCCCGCCCGCGTCCACGGTTTCGGTGACAAGCGATTGCGACGGGTTGGCCTTCGCCGCGACGAGCGAGCGGGTGGTATGGTCGGCGTAGTAGATCGTGTTCCCCTCGTAGACGCCCTCCAGGAGCGGGACCGGCCGCCAGTCGCTCGAGACGAGCGCCGCGTTCAGCCACGCGGCGACCTCCCGGGCGTTGCGGACGGTGGCGCTCAGGGCGAGGATCTGCAGGCCCGGGTTCACCTGCCGGAGCCGGGCGATGACGAATTCGAGCGTCGGGCCGCGCCCCGGATCGTGAAGGTAGTGGACCTCGTCCATCACGGCGACGGTGAGCGACTCCGCCAGCCATCGGGCGCGCATCCGCAGGAGCGAGTCCACCTTCTCCGAGGTGGCGACGAGGATCTGGTGCCTCGCGAGGCGCGCGCCCGGCGAGTCGTACTCGCCGGTCGCCACGCCGACCGAGATCCCCAGCGGCGCCCAGCGCTTCTTGAACTCCTCGTACTTTTCCGTGGCGAGCGCCCGCAGGGGCACGACGTAGAGGCAGCGCCCGTCGGCATCGAGGATGCTCTTCACCATGCACAGCTCCGCGACGAGCGTCTTCCCCGCGGCGGTTGGGACGGCCATCAGGAGGTTCTTCCCCTTCAGCATCCCGGAGCGGACCGCCTCGGCCTGCGGCGGGTAGAGGGACGCGTATCCCGCCTCGAGAAGGCTCTCCACGAGCGGCTGCGGCACGCCGTGTTTCGACTGGAGCTCGGAAATCTTCATGGGCGGACACCGCCCGACGGGAGGCCGACGGGGCGCGGCACACGAGGCGATGTTTCGCACAGTTGGATGACGTCGCGTGTCGGCATATCGATGCGGGTGCCTTCGGTGGCGCGGACCCCGGATGGGATGCACCATCCTACCATATGCCGCCGCGTTGTGCGCCCCGGATTTGCGCCTTCGGCCCGGGAGCGGTGGGGATCCCCGCACGGGGCCGACGCGTGTGCAGGCATCGAGAAAGATATCGGCGGGGATGATTTCGAAAAGAGGCGCGTATAATGGGGGAGCACGCACGGCGAGGCGGGGCGGGTGCCGCTTCGCAGACAAGGGAGGACACGGCATGAAGAGGCCGGCAGCGGTTGCACTGGCGCTTGCGCTCCTGGCGATGACGGCGTCGGGCGCGCGGGCGGGGGACAAAATCAAGGTGAAGCGCGAGTACCACACCCCGTACGGGAAGGTCAAGGTGAAGGAGTATTACCACCGCAACCCGGCCCCGTACTACTACGGGGCCCCGCCCGTCTACGGCCCGGCGTACTATGCGCCGCCCGCCTTCCACGCGCCCCCGCCCGCATACTACCCCCCGTACTGCCCGGGGACGTACTACAACCCGGCGCCGTACCCGTACGGGGCGCCGTACAAGGTCAAGATCGACGACTGAAACGGGCCGGGCGGGGCGGATTCGGCGGAAACGGCGGGCATGGGGCGCAGCCCTCTGCGTGCGTCCTATGCCTGTCGGGCAAATGCGGTTCGCGACGGAACACGCCGCCGGGGCGCGCACATCTTCGCCCGGCGGATGCAGTCGGGGGCGGGATCCGCGATTTGGCGGATGTCGCCGCAGGCGAAAGGCGAGACGCCCCGCAGGCACGCCGCGCCCATCGAGGCGCCGCCTGCACCGAGGATTTTCGGGATCCCCGCCGCCTTCCACCCTCCACGAGCACGATGTCAGCCCCGGAGAAGAACGACCCCGCCGCGCGCGCGGGCGAAAAGTCGGGAGGCGTGGTCACGCATCGGCGGGCAGGGCGGGCGGCTACGCATCGTAGAGCGTGCCGGAGTCGTCCCTGCTGAAACCCGCTCCGCCGTCCCCCTCGATCCCCTCCGGGTCCTCCCCCGCCTCGAGGCGTTCGGCCATCTCGTCGATCTCCCCGGGCATCTCCTCGCCCAGCTCCCCGCCCATCTTCCGCATCCATCGGGCGATGGATTTCGGGTCGTTTTCGTCGATGCCGGAGAGGGCGGACGGGTCGGCGAGCTTCTCCATGCGCGACTCCTCGCTCCGGCCGACCCGGAAGGCCGAGATGGCGCGCCGCATCCCGCCCCCGCCGCACTTCGGACATTTCGGCGCCTTATGCGAGGCGGTGTTCCGCACGAGGAAACTGAAGATCTTCGCGCAGCGCGAACAGGCGTACTCGTAGATCGGCATGGTCGTAATCTACCATAGTCGAGGCGGGCGTTTCCAGCGCCCGGAGCGCCCCGGCGGCGCCCGTCGTTTCCCGGGAACCGCCGGGGAACGGGGCCGCGTTCTTTGTGCGCGCCGACTGACAGGGAGGGAACGCCCCGGTGCGATTTACCTGCGCGCGCCCCCCCGTGGATGCTATACTGCCGCTCTCCAGGGCGGTCGATATCCGGGCGGTGTTCGTAGCGCCGCCGTGCGTGCGTGACCGCGGACATCCGTGCCATGACCGAACTCAAAGAGAAGATCGGCCGAAGCACCGTGCTCACCTTCCTGGCCCACTTCCTGAAGCTCGCGGTCGCCTTCGTCCTCCTTCCCTACATCGTCTCCACGATCGGGAAGGAGCGGTTCGGCCTCTGGGTGATCGTGGTCGTGGTCACGCAGTACTGCGGCCTGGCGGACCTCGGGATCGCCCATCCGCTCTCGAAGTACATCGCGGAGTATTACGCCAAACGGGAGCCGGACCGGATCAACCAGGTGGTGACGACCGGCCTCGCCTTCTACGTCGTCTTTGGCGCCGTCGTTCTCACCGTCGTCTGCGCGATGAGCGGCTTCTTCCTTCGCCTGTTCGCCTTTCCCCCCGCCCTGTACCCCGACGCCCTCTTCGCCCTTCGGATCGGCGTGCTGATCTTCGTCATCGAGCTCGCCGCGGCGTGCGTGACCTCCGTGCTGCGGGGCCTTCAGCGGATCGACGTCACCCGCAAGGTCCAGATGCTCTACGTCGTCATCAACGCCGCCGGGACCGTGCTCGTCCTCTGGATGGGGTTCGGCCTCCGCGGCCTCTTTCTGAACGATCTCGCCTGCCTCTGCGCCACCGCCGCCCTCGAGATCGGGCTCTCCTTCGCCGCCCTCCCGTCGCTGCGCATCGCCCGTCGCTTCCTCTCGTCCGAGATGTTCAGGAGGCTCTTCAGCTTCGGCATCAGGGTCCAGATGAGCCGGTTCTCGGCCCTGATCGGCTTCCAGCTCGACAAGGTGCTGATCGGCTACTTCCTCTCCGTCGGCCTGGTGACCTACTACGAGATCGGCGCCAAGATCTCCTTCGCCCTCCGCCAGCTCCCGCTCCTCGTCTTCCCGATCCTCGTTCCCGCCTTCTCGGAACTGTCGGTGCGCCGGAACCGGGCCGAGATCTACGACTTCGCCGTGCGCCTGTCGAAGGTGCTCGCCTTCGCCGCGGTGCCGTGCACCGTCTTCACGATCTTCGCCGCGCCGCGGTTCATCGAGGCGTGGGTGGGTCCGGGGTACGGGCTGTCGGCGCGGGTCACGCGGCTCCTCTCCGTCGGGTACCTGGCGGACGTCCTTCCCCTGATCCTCTACGCCGTCCTGCAGGGGATGGAGCGGCCCCATTTCCAGATGTGGACCTCGACCCTCTCCGCCGCCGCCAACCTCGTCCTCAGTGTCGCCCTGATCCGCTGGATCGGCTTCATCGGCGCGCCGCTGGGCACCTGCATCGCGATGACCGTCACCTCCGCGTTCTTCGTCTGGATCGCCCACCGGTTCTTCTTCCGGGTCCGGGCCCTTCCGGCGCTCAGACGCACGCTGCGTGCGCCGTGCGCCGCGAGCGCGCTCGCCCTCGTCCCGCTCGTCGCCTGCGACCGCGCCCCGTCGCTCCTCTCCGCCCCGCCGTCGCGGCTCGCCAACCTCGGCATCCTTTCCCTCCAGGGGCTGCTCTTCCTTGCGGCGTACCTCGTCCTCGCCCGGCGTCTGGGGCACTTCACGCGGGAGGAGAAGGAGGAGCTCGGGCGGTATGTGCCGTGCGCGCGCCTGCTGCTCGGCTGATGCGAACGGCCATGATCGCGGGAGGGTGTCGATCCCGGCGGCGAGCGTCTTGACCGGGCGGGTGTCGAAGACCTCGTTCCCCTCGTCGTACTTGGCGCCGGAATTGTGGTTGCTGTGGGGGATGACGACAAGTCCCTTCTCGGTGTCCAGCTCGTTGAAGAGCTGTTCGGAATACCCCTTCACCTCCGGCCAGTCGCCGTTGGCCAGTATGATGTAGACGTTCTTGGGCTGCGCGACGGGGAGGTACTGGAACAGGTCGAGCGGTCTGACGAGGCGTTCCCGGCAGGGGAGGGGGACGGGCCGGCCGAGGACGTTCCCCGGTTCCCGGGCGCAGCGCAGCGTGGTCCGTTCCGAGTACCGGTCGAGCGACTCGTAGTTTCCAGGGCTTATGCTCACGATGTTCTTCACGAGCGGGTCGATCGCGCCGACCGCGAAGGAGAGGCTCCCCCCGAGCGAGTGGCCGGCGAGGGTGATCTTCTCCCGGTCGACAGGGAGCTTTTCCGCCATGTGCCGCAGCGCCGCCCGGACGTCCGCGACGAAATCCAGGTCCTCCGGAACCCGGCGCCTCGACACCTTGCCTGACTCCCCGAATCCCCGCAGGTCGATCGCGAAGACGAGATAGCCGTGCGCGATGAGCTTCCGGTACAGCGCCGCGTGCATCCCGGTCTCCTTCCCATCCGGCGGGGTCCCGTGGACGAACAGGATGCCGTGGCGTTTCGTCCACGGAAGGCTGCGCGGATAGTGGATCCTCCCCACGAGGGTGCAAAGGTGCGGGCCGGAGAAGACGGCGGTTCTGGTCCTGAACGCGAAGGGGGCGCGCAGGCGGGGGAGCTGTGTCCCCCCCGCCGCGCCGAGACAAACGCAGGCGGCCGCAACGACAAGGCAGCATCGCGGCGATTCCGCGCCTGCCCCCGCAAAAGTCCGCGCTTGCAAAACGGTCAGGGAAGAATGATGATATGCACCGCGCCCCCCGGCGCCGCAACGGCCCGCCGTGGGACGCCGGGATGCGCCGCGTGGAGGTGCGCCATGAGTGAACCGCCGGGCCTGTCGCCGTCCGTGCTGGAGCTGGTGAAGCGGGGGGTCGTGATCCGCTGCCCCGGTTCAGTCGAGGTGGACCCGTCGGTCGACCCCGCCCGCATTGCGCCCGGCGCGATCATCCACGCGGGCTGCCGGCTCTCCGGGTCCGCGACCTCCGTCGGCCCCGGCTCCGAGCTCGGCAAAGAGGGGCCGGTCGTCCTGGAGGATTGCCAGCTCGGGAGCCGTGTCGCGCTGAAGGGCGGCTTCTTCTCCGGGGCGACGTTCCTGGACGGGGTTTCGATGGGCGGCGCGGCGCACGTGCGCCCGGGCACGCTGCTGGAGGAGGAGGCCGGGGGGGCGCACGCGGTCGGCTTCAAACAGACGATCCTCCTCTCCTACGTGACGGCGGGCAGCCTGATCAACTTCTGCGACGCCCTGATGGCGGGCGGGACCAGCCGGAAAGACCACAGCGAGATCGGCTCCTCCTACGTCCATTTCAACTACACCCCCCACCAGGACAAGGCCACCCCCTCGCTGGTCGGCGACGTGCCGGGCGGGGTGATGCTGAACCAGGCGCCGATTTTCCTGGGGGGGCAGGGGGGACTGATCGGCCCCGTGCGCATCGCGTACGGCGTCGTCGTCCCCGCCGGGACGATCTGCCGGAGGGACCTCCTCGAGGCGCGGAAGCTGTTCGTCGCGCCGCCCCTGCTGCGGGAGACGCGCGCGTTCGCGCCGGGCGTCTACCGGGGCATCGACAGAATCGTCGCGAACAACCTGATCTACATCGGCAACCTCTGGGCGCTCGAGGCATGGTACCGGACCGTCCGGGAGCGCACGATGGCCGCGGACGCCTTCAGCCGGGCATGCCGCGCGGGCGCGCTGGCGCGGCTCGGCGAGGCGGTCTCGGAGCGTTTGAAGCGCCTGAAGGAGCTGGCCGCCGCGATGCCGTCCTCCCTGCGCCGCGCCCGGGCCGAGACCGGCGAGGAGCTGCCGCCGCAGGTCCGGTCGCAGCAGCAGGGGCTGATCGACCGCTGGCCGGAGATCGAGGCGGGGGTGAAGGCGGGTCCGTCGCCGGACGCCGGCGCGGCGGACCGGGACGCCTTCCTGGAGGCGTGGGAACGGGTCGACGCGGGCGCCGGGCACGTCGAGGCGGTGCAAAGCCTCGCACCGGCCGCGCGCGCGTCGGGTACGGCCTGGCTGCAGGCGATCGTGGATTCGGCGGCCGCGCTCTGGAGACGCGCATAGGGAGGGGGAATCGATGGGACGGTTGTTCGGCACCGACGGGGTCCGGGGGGTCGCCAACGTGCACCCGATGACGGCGGAGATGGCGCTGGAGATCGGCCGCGCCGCAGCGTACGTCTGCAAGCGGCACAAGACCCGGCGTCACTCGATCGTGATCGGCAAGGACACGCGGCTGAGCGGGTACATGCTGGAGTCGGCCCTGACGGCCGGGATCTGCTCGATGGGCGTGGACGTGCTGCTGGTGGGCCCGATGAGCACGCCCGGCATCGCCTTCATCACGCGGTCGATGCGGGCGGACGCCGGTGTGGTGATATCGGCCTCCCACAACCCGTACCAGGACAACGGGATCAAGCTCTTCTCGCGCGACGGCTTCAAGCTTCCGGACGCCGTGGAGGACGAGATCGAGAAGCTGATCACCGGCGGGCGCATCAAGAACATCCGGCCGACGGCCGACGAGATCGGGAAGGCCCACCGCATCGACGACGCGATGGGCCGGTACATCGTCTTCTGCAAGAGCAGCTTCCCCGAGACCCTGTCGCTGGAGGGGATGCGGATCGTGCTCGATTGCGCCAACGGCGCCACGTACAAGGCCGCCCCCACGATCTTCTCCGAGCTGGGCGCGGAGGTGACGGTCATGCACTGCGCCCCCGACGGGCTCAACATCAACGACCGGTGCGGCTCCCTGTACACGGAGGGGCTGAGCGCCAGGGTCCGCGACCTCGAGGCCGACATCGGCCTCGCGTTCGACGGCGACGGCGACCGGCTCATCGCCGTGGACGAGACCGGGCGGGAGATCACCGGCGACCATATGATGGCGATCTGCGCGAAATGGTACAAGGAGCAGGGCCTGCTCGAGAACAACCTGGTGATCGCGACGGTGATGAGCAACTTCGGCTTCTTCGTCGCCCTGCGGGAGATGGGGATCGAGCCGGGCGTGAGCAAGGTCGGCGACCGGTATGTCCTTGAGATGATGCGGGAGAAGGGCGCCGTGCTGGGCGGCGAGGCGTCCGGGCACCTGATCTTTTTGAACCACCACACGACCGGGGACGGGATCATCTCCGCCCTCCAGCTTCTCTCGGCCCTGCGGCATTACCGGCAACCGCTCTCCGTGCTCGCCCGGGTGATGACCCTCTCGCCCCAGCGGATGATCAACGTGGATGTCAAGACGAAGCCGCCGCTGGATTCGATCCCCGAGCTCCGGAAGGCGATCAAGGAGGCGGAGTCCGAACTTGGGGACAGGGGCCGCGTGCTCATCCGGTATTCGGGCACGCAGGCGATGTGCCGGGTGATGGTCGAGGGCCCCTCGCAGGAGACGACCGACCGGCTGACCCGGGCGCTGGCGGACGTGGTGGCGAGAAGCATCGGCTGAGCGGGGGGGCGCCATGGCGTTTCAGGTGATCGTGGCCGGCGATTTCGACCGGATGAGCGAGCTGGCCGCCGGCCTCGTGCTCGACGATATCCGGCGGGCCGGGGCCCCGTACGTGCTCGGCCTGGCCACCGGGAACTCCCCCACCGGCGTCTACAAGCGGCTGGCCGCCGCCGCCAACGCGGGCCTCTTCGATCCCTCCGGGATACGCAGCTTCAACCTCGACGAGTATGTCGGACTGCCCGGGGAGAACGCCCAGCAGCGCGCGATCCACAAGGAGAGCTACAGCTACTTCATGATCCAGGAGCTGTTCGGTCTCCTGCGGGTGAAGTTCCGGGAGACGAATGTCCCCTGGGGCGCGCTCATCGACCGGGCCCGGCTCGAGACCGAGATGGAGCAGAGCCCCGGCGACTGGACGCTGCGCGGCGCCGACTCCGGCAAGGCGATCGTGATCGACAAGGGGGCGAAATCAGGCTACCTGCGCTGGGTCCGGGAGGAGGTGCTGGACGCCTATGCGGCCAAGATCGCCGGGCTGGGCGGTATCGACCTGCAGATCGTCGGCGTCGGCGGCCGCGGCCACGTCGGGTTCCACGAGGTCGGCATCCCCTTCGAGATCGACCCGATGCTGCTGGTCAAGCTGGACCGCAGCACCATCGGGTACGCGGTAACCGACGGCCATTTCTCCGCCGCGGAGGAGAGCCCGTCGTACGCCGTGTCGATGAGCGCCCCGCTGATCTACCGGGCCCGCACCGTGCTGCTGATCGCCTCCGGCGCGCGCAAGGCGGACGCGGTGGCGAAGGCGCTCTTGATGGAGCCGGACTGCTCCGTGCCGATCTCGTACGGGCACCACCTGGCGAGGGGGGGCGGCCGGATGATCTTCGTGCTGGACCGGCAGGCCGCCGCCGGGGTGCTGGCGCAGGCGGAGCGGCTCAGGGACCGCGGGATCGAACTGGAGGACAGGAGCCGGTAGCCCCGCCCTTTCCGGAAACCGGAATGCGCCCGGTTCAGTAGATCTCGTCCCCCTCGTCGGCGGTGTGGAAAAGGTCGAAGCATTCGCCGTCGCGGCGCGCCGGGTCCGCGCGGAGCAGCGCGGCCTCCGCCGCAACCCGGCGCTCGAGCGCCCGGCGCTCGAGGAGGCGCAGCCTGTCGGGGACGCCCGACGCCGCGACCATCCCCTTCACGGTCTCGAAGACCTCCTCGCTCCCGTACAGCAGGCGCCCCTCGTGCAGGATCTTGGCGGCGATCATCTTCCTGAAGCTGTCGAAGGCCAGTTGCGTTTGCACACGGGAGAGGTTCTTGACCACGTAGTCGATCTCCTCCCGGTAGCGCGGGTGGAAGAGCAGGTACTGCTTCCTCTCGAGGATCGCCTCGTCCAGCGCGCGCAGGATCTCCGGGGGCGTTGCGTCGTCGGCGACGGCTACGATGTCCAGATCCGACCCCCGGACCATCCTGCCGGTGCTCCTCTCCGGGCGGGGGACGGCGTGCGCCATCTCGTAAACGATGTCGCCGGCGATGATGAAGCAGACCCGGTCCTTTACGGCGTCCGGCCGGGGAAGCGACTGGACCGCCGTCGCCATCGTTTCGCGGGCCAGATCGAACTTGGATCGGCTGATCTCCCGGATCTCCTCGCGCAGGAGCTCCGCCCTCGCGGCGACGGCGTCCCGCCGCCCCTCCGCGCCGAGGACGGTGTAGGTCAAGAACTCCCTGCGGATGGACGGCGAGAGCCGGGCGTACCCCTCCACCCCGCGATCCAGGCGGAGGAACCGCGTGCCCGCCGTTTCGATCTGGACGCCCGGGGTCCGGCGGACCAACTGCCACAGCGGCAGGGCGTCCAACCGCGTGCGCTTCATGAGCCGCCAGCCGGTCTGCGGTCCGGTTTCCTCCAGCACCGTCAACAGCTCTCGCGGAAGCATGCACGCACCCGTGCCTCGGCGGCGTCGATGTTCCTATGGCGCCGACGGCGGTTCCTGCTACACTACGCACATTGGAACACAAAGCGGAAACCGATATGAAGAAGAATCGCGGGGGCGCGCCGCGCGGGCCCCGGCCGGGCGGATCCTGGCAGGGGGCGCGGAGCCGCCTCGAGGAGCTGGTGGAGGCGGTCATCAACACCGACATGGCCGCCCTGCGCTTCTCGCCGGAGATGCGGACGCTGGCGTACAGGGTCCTGCAGTTCGACGCCCGCAGGACCAGGGTGGTCATCCTGGGCGGCGGCACGGGCCTCTCCACGGTGGTGGGGGGGAACGCCCAGCGCCCCGACTGGGCCCGGATGCCGTTCGTCGGCCTGAAGGAGGAGTTCCCGCGCCTGAAGGTGGTCGTCTGCACCACCGATGACGGCGGGTCCACCGGGCGCCTCCTGAAGACGATGCCGATGATCGCCATCGGCGACCTGCGCAAGTCGGCCCTCTCGCTGATCCTCTCGGAGAACCTGCAGCGCGCCTACCGGCTGCGCCGGGAGGAGTCGTACGGCCTGGTCCAGTGCATCCAGAGGATCTTCAACCACCGCTTCGCCGAGCGCCCCTCGGATGCGCACCGGCTGGCCGATCCGCTGCTGGTCTTGCCGGTCCGGCAGCGGGCGGCGATCCCCCGGAAGCTCGCCGAACGCCTCCGGGCGCTCGGCGCCTACGTGGCGGCCGGGGGGAAGGGCCCCCGGATCGATCCCGCGGGGCACTGCCTGGGCAACCTCCTGCTCACCTCCGCGATCTTCCGGGAGGCGAAAGGCCGCGCGGACCGGCCGCCCCGTCTGCCCGAGATACAGAGGGGGCTGGACGCCGTCTCGCGGCTCATCGGCGCGACGCCGGGGAGCCTCTTCCCCGCCACGGCGACGCCGGGCCAGCTGAGCTTCCGCTACGCCAACGGGGTCGAGGTGCTCGGGCAGAGCAAGTCGGCCTCCGCCCGGCGGAACTTCCCTGTGGAGCGCCTGACAGCGGGGTTTTGCGGGACGCCGGTCGTGAGCGGGAGGGTGCGCAAGGCGCTCCGGGAGGCGGAGATGATCATCCTGGCGCCCGGCAGTGTCTATACCAGCATCCTCCCCGTTCTCCAGATCGAGCCGATCGCGGAGGCGATCCGCTCCAACCGGAAGGCGCTCAAGATCCTGGGCGCCAACTTCTGGATCCAGGAGGGCGAGACCGACATATCCCGCCGGAGGCAGCGGCAGGAGTTCTGCATCTCCGAGCTGGTGGACGCGTACGATCGCAACGTGGCGGGCGGCGCGCGGGGGCTCTTCGATCTCGTGGTGAGCGCCAACCTGGAGCGCATGCCGGGCAACATCGTGCGCAACTACGCCCTGGAGGGGAAGCGCCCGATCCATTTGGACCGGCGCCGCGTGACCGCCATGGGCTTCCAGCCGGTGGAGGCCACCCTCTTTTCTCCGGAGCAGCTCACGCAGACGCGCGTCATCCAGCACGACGCCGGCCGCTTCGCCCTGGCCCTGCGCTCCATCCTCTACGCGCACAAAACGCTCGGCTGGATCGAGACGCGCCACGAATGCGTTCCCGCCCGGCGCCCTGCCCGGTCCGGGGGGAAGACGCCGTCCGCCCCGCTCCTGTGCGGATACCTGTCCTCGATCGAGACGGCCCTGCGCGGCAAGACGTTCCGCCCCCCCCTGCTGCGGCAGGTGCTCCTGGACCTTGCCTGGGACAACCGCGACATCCTCCCGGAACATCTCGCCTACTTCCGCGCCGCACGGATCGTCCCGGCCGGGTCGTGGCACCGCAGCACCGAGTGGGACAACGTGCTGGGGTTCTTCGACCCTGAGGATCACGGGCTGAAGCTGCACGCGCAGCTGCTCGACAAACCGGCCCGGCTCCGGGAGGACCTTCTGATCGCACTGGGGGAATCCCTCCTGGGCCGCTACATCGAGAGCCGCGCGTGGATCGACAACCGCACGAGGGGCTACCCGGGCACGCGCTGCTACGAGATCCGGCTGCGGCCGGCGGCTGCGCGGGACTGCTACCTCACCCCGGAGCAGCTTCACGCCTATCTCACGCTCGCCCGGATGATCCCCGACCCGCACGAGGCGGGCTGCTACCGGATGGTCGTGAACGACAACGAGGGGTTCCTGCCGTCGGGCCTCCTGTTCGGCCTGATGTATGCGTGGTACCTGAACAACGCCTACGGCGGGATCATGGAGTACGAGATGTCGATGCTGCGCTGGTCATCGCGCTCGCTGCTGCCCCACCAGGCCAGGGAGCGCATGCGCAGGCAGGCGCTGGTGAACTTCTTCCGCGAGGTGGTGTTCCGCCGTCCCCGTTGACGCCCGGGGGGCGGGGATCCCCGGCCCTCGC
>JAAYCL010000041.1 GCA_012729785.1 Chlamydiota bacterium
ATGTCCAATTGGACCCGTACTGTCCCCAATACGATTCAGATATGGCGCTGCCGCTTGGTCCTGTCTCAAAACCCATGCTATAGGGGAAGCTGGTTACCTGGCAATAAGTTGGGGAGGGAATAAGTGCAATACAGAAGAGGCCGCACATCGAACCCGCATATACAAATAGCAGGGCTCGTTTCATGGGGATACGGCTCCGCGCACACATGCCGAACGCGAATCAGTTCCGGCACATCTCAAGATGCCCACGCTAGCACACACTCGAGAATCACCGAGGACGATGCGGATAGGAACTTTTATCGCGGCAATGTGCCCAAAATACGGTGCCGTGTCAAGCAGGAAATCAACCGAAAAGCAGTTCGAACGCACGCGCCGGCGCTATGCCGTGGAGGGACAGGACGCGGAGGAGCTGCAATTGGCGAAAGCGTTGGTCTGAGGCACGCCGCCCCTGAAGGGGCGGGAAATGCCGTCACTACCGCACAGTGTCACATCCCTTCAGACGAGGGGGAAAGGCCGCATCCCCTCCCGTCCAGCAAAAAGACCTCGTGGGAGGTCCGCCCCCCTTGGCCCCCGCCCCGCCTCACCCGCGAGAAGGGAGGGGAGAGTCGAGTATCCGCGTGAACCCCATCACCGCGGCACCACGGGGAGCAGCAGGCGCGACGGGCGGCGCGTGCCGTGGTGCACGGTGATCGTCGCCGTCCTCGTCACGGCGCTCTCTGCCTCGGAGAGGCCGGTCTGGAGGTTCCGCGAGTAGATCGGGAACCAGCTCGCCGCAATGCAGAGGCGGAGCCGGTGCCCCGCCTTGAAGGTGTTGGCGTTCCGCATCCGGTCGAGCGTTAGCTTCACGGGCGTACCCGGGACCAGCGGCTCGCGCGTCGGCGTGCCGCCCCGCGCGCTCGCGCGCAGCACCGCGTTCCCCGGCCCCATCAGGTTGTAGGCCGTCCCGTCGGGGGCGACGTCGAGGAGCACGGTGTAGATGTCGCAGTCCGGCGCGTCCGAGGAGATCCAGACCTCGGCTGCGATCGGCCCCGTCACCTCGACGTCCGCGGGGAGCGGCCCCGTCTCGAAGGTGAGGATGTCGGGGCGGTCGGCGAGCCACCGGAGGTCGGTCGCGCCGAAGTTCGTCCCGTAGTCGTCGCGCACCGGGTCCTGCGGGTCGGCGACGAACGAGCGCGAGCCGTCGGCGGGGGGCGCGAGGACGAGCGCCCCCCTCCCCTCGCCCGCGGCGAGGTAGACCGGCGTCGTCCGCGCCGAGGACGGCGGCCACGCCTCCTCCCGCCGCCACCGGTCGTCGCCCATCACGAAGAGGTGCACCGGCGCCGCGTCGTCGATCCAGTTTTCGACGCCGCGGACGTAACGGTCGAGCCACGAGAGCACCACGTCGTCGTAGTCGATAACGGCGGACGGACCGAAGGTCCGGTCGCCCGCGGCCGCCGACGCCGTCGCGTCCACGCCGTGTATCCAGGGCCCGATGACAAGCTTCGTCCGGGGATCCGCCTCCCCCACGCGCGACGCGAGGAGGCCGAGGTAGTTCGCCGTCGCCCCCTGCGTCCCGTAGGCCTCGTCGTACCAGCCGGAGAGGTTGAGGACCGCGGCCTTGACCCGGTCGTACCGCCCCTCGATGACGCCCCAGTCCCAGTACGCCTCGTACGGCCCGTGCGCCAGCCAGTCATAGTAGTACGGCGCCGTGTCCGCCAGGTACGGCATCTCATTCTGCGGGAGCCAGCCCTGGATGACGTCCACGCCGATGCGGACGTACTCCGCCTTCGCCTCGTCCACGGTCCGCGGACCGGAGAGGTCGTGGCGCACGCGCGTATCGGGCGTCATATCCACGTAGACCCACGACGACCAGGCGGTCTCGAAGACCCCGCCGAAGTAGATGAACTCCCTGATGGTCGAGAAGCACATCGCCGGAACCATCGCCTTGAGGTGCGGGGGGCTCTCGAGGGCGGCGAGCCACTGCACGGCTCCCGGGTAGGAGAGGCCGAACGTCCCGACGTTCCCGTCCGACCACGGCTGGGCGGCCGCCCACTCGATCGTGTCGTAGCCGTCGCGCCCCTCGTTCACGTACGGCGTGTAGTCGCCGCCGGACCGGTAGCGCCCGCGCACGTCCTGCACGAGGACCGCGTAGCCGCGGTCCACCGCGCGGCGGAAGGTGCGCTCGTTGTCGAGGTCGCCCTCGTCCTTGCTGTACGGGGTGCGGAACACGAGGACCGGGAAGCGTCCGTCGCGCGCCTGCCGCCGGAGGTCACCTCTGAGGAGCGTGCCGTCGCGCATCGGTGTCTCGACGTCGCGGTCGAGGCACCAGTCAACGGAGAGCCGCGCCTCGGCGCGGAGCGCCTCGCCCCCGCCGCCGACGGGGACGCACGCCGCGAGGAAGCGGTACTCGCCGCGCGAGAGCTCCCGCGGGACCGCCGCGTCGACGAGGGGGAGGACGAACCGCCCCGCGGGGAGCGGCGGGTGCGCGGCGACGTAGCGGTGCACGCCGGGCCTCGTCGCGAGCGCCCCATTCCTTCCGCGCACCGCCGAGATGACGTAGCCGCCGGGGGTCACGAGGCAGACGTATCCGTCAAACGGTTGGTCGACAGGCCCCTCGAGGACGACCTCCGCGGCGACCCGGTCGCCCGTCTCGGCCCGCGGCGGCGCGTCGATTTCGAGGGACGCCCCCCGCGCGCGGGCGCACGCGCACGCCACGGCGACCACGGCCCACACGGCCGCCCTCGCCCTCATCGCCCGCCCCCGCGCACACACGCGCCGCGAAGATGCCTCCGCACGCGCCGCGCGACAGCCCGCGCCTGCGCCGGCGTGGTCCGCCACCGCGCGAACTCATCCTCGCGCGCCCAGGGGTGCCGCAGCCGTCCCGGGTCGTCGGCGTACCGCGGGACGAGGTGCCAGTGGACGTGCGGCACCACGTTGCCGAGACAGGCGTAGTTCATCTTCCACGGCCGGAACGCCGCGTCCACCGCCCCGGCCGCCGCCGCGAGCTCCCGGAAGAGGCCGGCCCGCGCGCGCGGCGGCAGCTCGTGCGGCTCGCGGGCGTGGCGCTTCAGGAGGAGAACGCAGTAGCCGCGGTGCAGCTGGTGCTCGCCGACGACGAGGAGCGAGTAGTTGAATTCGCGAACGAGAAACGGGTCGTCCGGGCGGATGCGTCGGATGCGTTCGCAGATCGGGCAGCGTGGGTCCGTGGCGCGCATAGCTCCTCCGGGACTGCGCCCAGCATAGCACACTCCCGGCCGCAATGCCCCTGGGGTGGGATTATAAGCCCGATAACCCAGCAATGAGATTCTTATCGAGCCCGGTGTATTGGAAAAGCCGGAACCGCCTTTCTGGCGTTTCACTAATGACTCAAACCGGCTGGCCTCGCCGAGCGCCGGGAAGTCCCTGGTCCAGATTATGCGCCGGCTTCCTGCAAACCTTTTCGACCAGCGGGATTTTCCTGAATTGTGGTCGGACAATCTCCGTTCGGGATCGTCGGTGACGCCGATATAGAATCGGTTGCCGACATCCGTCCATAAGATATACACGGTAAAGGAAGATCGTCGCAGACAGGGGCTGAAGGAATCGGCGAGAGAGATGCGGCGGGTATGGGTTACAACTGGGAGGACTGAGGAGAGCTATGATTATCTGTTCCCCCGAAATTATCATACAGCTTTG